>JAHRWI010000022.1 GCA_019090225.1 Porticoccaceae bacterium | reverse complement strand
TGCCGCCATGCAATAGGTGCAATCGTTCTGGTAAATGTTGGCGAACCACACCACGTGGCGCTCGGTAGGCGTGAAACTTGACCGCACGAAAAGATCGCTGAGCGCGCTGTAGGCTTCTAGAGCAACTGGCGCTTCAGCCAGCACACCGTAAAGGTTAGGCACGAAACCCAGGCTCTTACGCGTCGCTGCGAGGGCCGCCTGCGAAGCTTCAGGGGCGGTGTTTTCATCGTAGACATTGAAATTATTCATGATTTTCTCCAATTAGAAATTTAAGGTCTTTCCAGAAAGCGCCTGACGGCCTGGAGACGCTATTACGCAAGAAAATCGGACAATCGACAAACGACGTTTTTTCGCGCTAGACTTATAAATACTAAGTCATACTGTGGAGGAGAAATCAGATGAGGAGGATTTATCCGCTCAACGCCCTGCGTGCTTTCGAGGCGTCAGCGCGACACCTGAGCTTTGTCAAAGCAGCGGAAGAACTCAACGTCACCGCCGCCGCTGTGAGCCATCAGGTGAAAAAACTGGAGGAGTATCTGGATCTGCAGCTTTTCCGCCGCCGCCCCCGCGGCCTGCTGCTGGCCGACGCCGGTCAGGTGCTCTGGTCAGAGCTCAGCGATGTTTTCCAACGACTCGACAAAGCCATGGAGCAGGTCCTGGAAACTCAGTCCCGCGGCTCGCTGACAATAAGTGTGCCGCCGGTGTTCGCCGTTAAGTGGCTGGTGCCCCGATTACAACACTTTGATGCCGAGCACCCCGACATCGATGTGCGCATGTCATCGAGTCTTGACCTGGTCGATTTCGGGCGTGATGAGTTCGATGCGGCGATACGACTGGGCGACGGTCAATATCCTGGCTTGACGGCGAAGATACTCTTTGCCGAAACGGTGACGCCCATGTGCAGCCCGCGCCTGCTCGAACAGCAAGCCCTCGACACCCCCGACGACCTGGTCAACTACGTTTTGCTGCACAACAGTTCGATGGCACATGATCCACACGCGCCGGGTTGGCAAACCTGGCTGGATGCTGCGGGTGCCTGCGGCGTAAATGCCTCGCGGGGACCTCACTTCAACCAGCCCGACCACGCCATTCAGGCAGCAGTTGATGGCACAGGAATCGTACTCGGCTGGAAACAAATGGTCGCCGATGACCTGGCTGCCGGGCGGCTAGTGATGCCCTTCGAGCTGGGACTACCACTGGGGTCCACCTTCTATCTTGTATATCCCGAGGCCTATTCGGCAAGACGAAAGGTGATCATATTCCAGGATTGGTTGCTCCGGGAAATTGCTCTGGACGAGGCGGCCACTGCGGCAATTGGCAGCACCCCATGACCCGATGGAAATGGCAATGACCAGGGAAACCAAACCCATTGCTATGCATCAGCCATAATTTCGCTAGCCTAAACGCTTCAGCCTAATCAGCTTCATGCGGACGGTGGTGAACCTTTGTCTCAATCTTTATCCGGCTTGTTAGCGACACTGAGAAATACCTGGCCATTCAGAGACTCAGTCATTCCCCAGGTCTATATGCCAATTTTCGTCTGTTTTTCCTCAGGCGTTATGATCCAACTTGGTCATCCGAACAAAGTTAATCGTGGCTTGAGCTTTACACGCTGATAATACTATCCAGCGTCCTACGCGGGGAATGCGTGGTGGGTTTGGCACGCCCAAGCCGGAACAACATCTGCACAGTATCATTCGGCACGATACCGTAGCCCTCCTTAAACGATTTTTGTAGTGGCAGCATATCGTCGTATTCCTGCAGAATCTGGCTCATGGGGTGTTGGGCAAGCCCCATGGCAGTAGTTTGTAAATTGATCCGGCAGTAATCCCGGCCGATCTTGATTTGATCAATACGCTGATTGCTTTTGGTGGTAAGCCACGCAAAGGTGGCGGTAGATTCTGCGGCTGCGTGGGTGATGTCGACGGCTTGCTCGCCGAAACCGGCGGGATTCTTTTCCAGCTTTTCCCGAGAGAGAAAAAACGTTTCGGCCACTATTTTTTTAACGCCACTCATGCCCGCTTGAGCGACGCCGAACCCATCCCGGTATTTTTCGACTTCCGCCTGATTAACCCGAAACATCGCGATCGTTTCCTCGTCGCGCGCTTTGTTGCCGGTTTCAATTGCCATCGCTTCGGTGAGGAATCCAGTGAGCTGTGTCTGGTCTTGCGCTGAGGACTTGAAGACCAACTCAGCATCGCTGGTTTTCTGATGAAAAGTTTGCAACAACTGTTCTTCGTTTGGCGACAATGAGGTGCGGTCATAGCTGCGTTTATTGCTGTGCCGGTTAAGGAGGTGATCAAAAAGCGGGTCCGGTTTTACGTTCGGCGCCTCGGTGAGTTCAAGCAGCGCAA
This sequence comes from Porticoccaceae bacterium, assembly GCA_019090225.1. Taxonomy (GTDB): domain Bacteria; phylum Pseudomonadota; class Gammaproteobacteria; order Pseudomonadales; family Porticoccaceae; genus HB2-32-21. The sequence continues at coordinate 2,984 of JAHRWI010000022.1, read as the reverse complement.
CCGGTTTGTTGGCAAGTGCTTTATTCCCGTATTGCCCCTCGGGAAAGTAATGAATATTGGCTTTGTACCCGAGCGCGGAAGCAGCGATGCTGGCAATTTCCAGGAATGTGCCCTGCCCAATATGGACCTGCCGATAGTAGGGGTCGGTGGCGGGTAGCAGGCGATTAGGGTCGACGTATAAAGCAAAACTCGATGGGCCGACAAGCTTAACGATCCAGGGTTGTTTATTGTGCGGGTTTGGCGCGAGGATCGCGTAGGATAGGACCTTCAATCGAATATCTTTGAGGGTGGCTGCAGGGCCACTCCAGCCAAACAGTTCGACGTGGGGTTCACCGCCACAGCCAATAAGAGTGCTACTGAGAATCGTTGCGCCAGCTCCAACACCGAGTAGTTGGATGAAATTTCTACGGTTCATGTTCGCCTCCATTTTTTTGCCACTTTCCAGAAGAGCTTTGTAGTAGAATAAACATTCCTTGGAATGCAGTAGCGATAATATATTCCACGGAATGTTAGTGCAAGCTAGTGGACAATAAAAATCGTGCGGACAGACTGAGGTGAAAGGGTGAAGGAACGGATCGAACTGGAATTCCGAGTCATGGTGCTACTGGGCATCATTGAGCAGCTACAGACCACGCGGGAGGAGAAACTGTTCGGCCAACTTGAGATCAGCAGATCGCAATTTGCAGTATTGAACCATTTTACCCACAATCCGGAGCGTCACTGGACGGTTACCGAACTCTGCGACGTGATGGAAATGAATCAGTCGGGCATTACAAAAGTTGTTCAGCGTTTGGTAGAGAAGAGGCTGCTGGTCGCAAACCCGGACAAACAAGATTCGCGAAAAAAACAGTTAAGCATTACGACCGAGGGGGTGCGATATTGTGAGCACACAGTTTCCCTGCTAATGCCAGATGTCCATCAGGTTTTAGAGGATTGGGGCGATACTGAGCTGGCGGACTTTCGCAACCATCTGGAAAAACTCAAAAACTGGCTGGACGACCGTCGTGATACGGTGATTATTCCGGATAGCACAAGCTGATTTTCTCTCCGGTGGCGACATGCAAAGAAGAATTTCAACCGAGGTCCGCTGAGATACTTACAGTCCCATCTCGTATGACTCAAACCCTGATATTCTTTCATTGGTAAACCTCCTTCTCTTGGTCGAGATCGAGATCGAAGATTTACCATGACTGCTGTATAGGTCAAACCTTTGGGATTCCCCAGGTGCGTTATTCGCTAGGTGTCCATTATTAACTCACCTAGCAGCCACTTGCGAAAAAGCCTTACTTTCCGGCTGTTTTCATGAGCAGGTTTGGTAAGCATATAGTAAGTCAAGCCCTCAAGAGATTCGCCACTTGGGTGTTTTTTAAGCCACCCTTGTTGCAGCGAAGTTTGAACTAACAAAGAACTGACAAGCGCAATTCCTTGTCCCGCTAAAGCCGCTTGGATAACGTGATGCTCCTGATCATAAAACCGTATTTTTAATTTGATTTTATCTAAACCTTTGCACTGAAAATATTGTTCCCATGTTATTGGTCGTAGGCTTTTGTTTTTCCAAGTTGTTTCTATCAAGGTAGCTTTTTCAATAAGCGGACAATCTTGCAGATATTCCTTTGTTGCGTACATGCCAAAACGTTCGGTCACAAGTTTAGTTGCATTTTCAATGTGTGTATCAAATTGCCCATACCTTATAGCCACATCAATCCGCCTATTTTTTTGCAGCTCATCAAGATCCTCACCTGTTTTAACCACAACATGGATGTCGGAGTGGTGACTGTAAAAGTGTTCGAGTTTAGGCACTAACCACTGGGCTGCAAAAGCTGAGGTTGTACTAACAGTGAGTACTTTTTGATTGTCTGATATTTCTTCCAATACACCAGATATCTGCTGAAAGGAGTGATACGTAACTCGTGCGAGTTTCTCTCCTTCAGGGGTTAATGTAATTGCCCGTGTTTTTCGCTCGAAAAGTAATGTCCCAAGCTTTTCCTCAAGATTTCGTATTTGATGAGACACGGCTGTAGGCGTAACGTTTAGCTCTAAAGCAGCTGCCTTAAAACTTGTTAGCCTTGCTGCCGCATCAAACGCCCTAAGGCTGTTTAATTGAGGGAAATGAGCGAACATAAAAAACCTTATGGATGAATATATTTCATCTATACGTAATTAATAATCGTTTGTCAATAAACCTCCTTAAGGACATCATCATCCTTTCAGAATCAATTCAACATTCGCGGAGAGGCTTTCATGACAACAATACTTCACCTAGACACAAGTGCACGGACATTAGATAAATCAAGATCGAAGCATAATTCGATATCCAGAACACTTGCCGATAGCTTTAGAGAACAATGGGAAAAAAAGATTACCGATACTGAGGTCATCTATAGAGACCTTGGCGCAAACCCTCCTGATTTTATTAATGAATTATGGATTGCAGCTGCATTTACTCCGGATGAACAAAGAACAACTGAACAAAATTCTCTATTGTCACTATCAGATGAATTAATCGATGAGGTAATAAAGGCTGACATTATATTACTATCAACCCCTATGTATAACTATGGTATGCCAGCCGTACTAAAAGCATGGTTTGATCAAGTAATACGAGTAAATAAAACATTTACTTTCGATTTAAGCCGTGGTGACTTTCCGCTACAACCAATCCTTTCTGGAAAAACAATGGTACTAATCTCATCGTGTGGTGAATTTGGTTTTCACGTTGGCGGGGTAAGAGAAAAAATGAATTATTTAGGCCCGCATATTGAAGTTGCGAGTCAATATTTAGGTATAGAAAAGTTTTATGAAATTCGCTCTGAATATCAAGAATTTGGTGATCAACGACATATTAAATCACTAAGTTATGCACATACCGAAATTATAAATCTGGTTTCGCAGCTGATTTGAGGAAATATCTTGAGCGGAGTGTTGGCTGTCCTAGCCGCTGCTTTTTAGCGGCCATACCTGCTTGGCCTTATCTGTCTCTTATA
>JAHRWI010000021.1 GCA_019090225.1 Porticoccaceae bacterium | reverse complement strand
TCAGATGTTTATGAAATAATTGTTATTGCGGTGGTTCCGGTAATTATTTCGTTACGTTATATGTTTGTACAACAAAAAACCCAGGTAGAGGAGGAATCAGCGAGAGAGGCTGATATTCAGGCGCACCAGGCACGTATAAGGCCCCATTTTTTGTTTAACAGTATGAATGTGATTGCCAGTTTAATCGGTTCAGATCCCGAAAAAGCTGAGCGGGCGGTCGAAGATTTGTCGGATTTGTTTCGTAGTGTACTCACAGGCTCAGAAACTTTAATTCCCTTGCGCGAAGAGCTGTCATTGTGTCGACGGTATTTGGCTCTAGAAAAAATGCGTTTGGGTGATCGATTAACGGTCGAATGGCAGATCGGTGATTATGGTGATGATGTAGAAATACCTTGCTTGACTTTACAGCCGGTATTAGAAAATGCCGTTTATCATGGTATCCAGTTGATTCAACAGGGCGGTAAGATAGAAATCAAAATAACGCGAGTGAGGGGGCAGGTTCTCATTGATGTCCGTAATCCAACAAACCCTCGTATTCAACACAATAAGGGAAGAAAAATGGCTATGAAAAATGTGCGGCACCGGCTAAAAGCCCATTTTGGCTCGACTGCTGGTGTGGAATCAGACGTTATGGGCGATTATTACACGACCCATATTAATTATCCTGTAAACGGCGGCTGATCGGTCATGAATATACTAATTGTTGACGATGAGCCTTTGGCTCGAGAGCGCTTGAGTCGTATGATAATGATGAAGGGTGGTATGCGTATTGTCGGGCAGGCGTGTGACGGTCAGGAGGCTATTCGTCTCGCCCAGACCCACCAGCCAGATGTTGTGTTTATGGATGTACGGATGCCAGGTATGGATGGTCTAGCTGCCGCTCACCATTTGGCCGAATTGGACCCGCCGCCGGCTGTCGTGTTTTGTACTGCTTATGGTGACTATGCTGTCGAAGCATTCTCTTCTCAGGCTACCGGCTATTTGTTAAAGCCGGTCAAACAGGCCGATCTCGAACAGGCACTGAATCAATCTCGACGGGTTAATAAAGCTCAGCTGACTGAGTTGCAGGGACATCCTGGTATGGCATCAGGTAAGCGTAGCCATATCGCCGCCAAAAGCCGTCGTGGAGTGGACCTAATACCGGTTGCGGAGGTCAGATTATTTCAGGCTGACCAAAAGTACGTGACGGCTTATTGTGGTGATGGTAGTGAAGCCCTGTTGGATGAAACGCTCAAAGATCTTGAGCTGGAGTTTGAGGGCAGGTTTGTTCGAGTGCATCGCAATGCGCTGGTTTCTGTTGGTCATATAGAGGGTCTGGTAAAAGACTCTGAGGGACAAAATTTTATCCGTCTAAATAGCCTGGACATTACACCGCAAGTGAGTCGACGACACGCGACAATCGTCCGTAAGTTAATCGAGCAGCTCTAATCATTCTGTTATTATTTTATCGATAACCTTCCGGCTTTGTTGGTCGCTATGTTCGTCGACATAGACCTGATCTTTCGGCCGTGTGCATGTGGGCCGGGTGAGGCTAATCTCGGACACTACACTCGGTTAACCAGCCCGCCTGAAAAACTTTTGATTTGGATAAGCCCTAAATGACGACCTCTCCTCAGAGTCAAATTCTGCGCATCGCCAGTCGTAATAGCCCGCTGGCGCTGTGGCAAGCAAACTATGTAAAAAGCACACTTGAGTCGGCTCATGCCGGGCTGGATGTCACCATCATTGGTTTCACCACACAGGGTGATCGTGTTCTCGATACGGCCCTGTCAAAAGTTGGCGGCAAGGGCTTGTTTGTTAAAGAGCTTGAAGTAGCGCTGCTTGAGGGTGAGGCCGATATTGCGGTGCACTCAATGAAAGATGTGCCGATGGAGTTACCTGAGGGTTTAGTTTTGCCGGTGTATTGCCCGCGAGAAGACCCTCGCGACGCGCTGGTCAGCCAGCAATATACTGATCTGGATAGTCTCCCTCCTGGTGCCCGTGTGGGCACATCAAGTTTGCGCAGGCAGTGTCAGCTGCGGGCGCGGTATCCGAATCTGGATATTCGCGATCTGCGGGGTAACGTGAATACTCGATTGTCGAAACTCGACAGTGGTGACTATGACGCCATTATTCTTGCCACCGCGGGTCTACTGAGGCTGGATATGGCCTCTCGAATTCGACAGAAAATTCCCGTCGAAACGTCCTTGCCAGCGGCAGGGCAGGGCGCGGTCGGAATTGAGTGCCGCGCCGAGGATGACCAGACAATCTCTCTGATTGAGCGACTGCATGATCATCAGACCGCCCTTGCTGTCAAGGCAGAGCGGGCGGTGAATCGTCACCTGCAGGGTGGTTGTCAGGTGCCTGTTGGGTGCTACGGCGAAATTACCGACGAGAAGATATTTCTGCGCGCCCTGGTCGGTTCTGTTGATGGCAGGATTATCTTATCTGAAGAATTGACAGGCGAGGTGGACTCAGGGGAAGAGCTGGGTATCAGACTTGCCGAGCGTTTGCTTGATAAGGGCGCAGATAAAGTGCTCGCCGAATTTTTCCAGAGTCAGAACTAGAGCTGCTCAGAACTAGAGCCTGTCAAAATCAGAGCGGATATGACTGAACTTAATCATCTCAAGGTCATAGTCTTAAGATCTCCCCGACATGACGATCCACTGGCTGCCTTGATATCCGCTCGTGGGGGGCGAGTACATTCATTGCCGGTGCAAAAAATAACACCGTTGGCCGATGACGATGGAAGCATCACATCAAAGATTGAACGCATAGACAATTATCAAAAAGCCATATTTGTGAGCAGGAACGCTGCTTTCTTTGCCCTGCGCTGGCTGGATCATTGTGGTTTAAGTTTTCGACCTAAAGGCCAATGTTTTGCCATCGGGCCTACCACAGCTGCAGCGCTAGAAAGTAGAGGAATCGAAGTTGAAATCCCTTCTCACCAGTGGAGTAGCGAAGGGCTACTCGCCTTGCCCGCAATGGTTCACGTTCGTGGTGAGCGCGTCATTATTTTTCGTGGCCAGGGTGGATTGCCGACACTTAGGGAGGGGTTGGTGGAGCGAGGCGCTCTAGTAGAGTATTGCGAGCTATACCAACGTCAGCGGGACGATACCTTCGAAAACCAAATTATAGATTTACTGGCTAGGGCTCAGCCCTGCGTTTTGGTAGCGCATAGTGGCAGTGTTCTCGATGCCCTGCTCGCGCCTTATCCTATTGAGCACCAGCAAATTATCCTTGCATCGCCGCTTATCGTTCCGGGGATTCGTTTGCAACAATACGCTCAAACAATTGGCTTTAAAGAAGTGATTGTCGCGGCAAGTGCGCTGGCCAAAGATATAGAGTGCGCGCTTTCAGGCTGGTACACTCGAATTTATTCAATTTGAACATCAGCAGCTCGACAAACCAGTTAATAAACCGAGTAGTGACGGCTTCTAGCGTGTATTTTGTGGCGTATACACGTGTGCTGATTAACCGCAGCAATTATTAGACAGGACGGCAATGTGGCAAGTAACTCTGAAGGCGAAACGGTAGAGAAGGAAGATAATGTGGCGGATGTAGGGAGTAATGACGCTTCGATAAATAGCGGAACTAATGACCAAAAAAAAGCAGAGCAGAAGAGCTCTGGGGGTGGCTGGCGATGGCTGTCCCTGTTGCTGTTGGTAGTTTTGCTGGTACTGGTTGGTGCTGTTGGGTGGTATGGGTTCCAGCTCTATCAACGTGTCGACAGCGCTAGTCAATATGATGAGCAGCAAGCGGCTCAGGTGGCGACCATTAATGAACAATTGATGGCAGAAAAGATCGCACGTGGGACAAAAGAGGCAGAGTTTGCGGCGCAGATAACTGATACCGAGCTAGCTCTGAGTGCTCAGGCCAAGGCAATCGCTAAGCTGAGTAGCCTTAATCGTGATCAATGGATTTATACTGAACTCGAATATCTTGTCCGCCTGGCTAACCAACGTTTATTGACTGAACGCCGCCCGCAAGGTGCATTGGCATTGCTTGAGGCTGCCGATAAGCTGCTCGCTTCACTGGATGATGCGAGGGCTTTGTCTGTCCGTGGCGTGTTAGCCAGGGATATTAGCGCGCTTCGTTCGGTGGCGATTGTTGATAGGGAAGGTATCTATTCTCGTTTAGGCGCGCTGACGCCTGCTGTACTTGGGCTAGCTGCCTTGCCATCGGAAAATTTAAGCGAGTTGGCTACTGCGTCGACAATTAGTGCTGGTGCTGACAGTGCTAATAAAAACTTGGCGAACGGTGGTGACAAAACGGCTGAGTCGATCACCACGGAGGATATAGCTTCCACGGGCACCTGGTACGATCAGATTTGGTTGAATGCAAAATCGGCCTTTTCACGTTTTGGTCGAGATCATTTCCACGTTCGCTATCGGGATATGCCCGTAGAGCCACTTATTTCTGCCGATCAGGAGCAATGGCTGCGTCATGATATGGCGATAAATATTTCTACTGCTCAGCAAGCCTTGTTGCGTGATGAACAACAAATATACCAGGCGAGCCTCACAACTATTGGTCATCATCTACAGCGCTATTTTCAGGGTTCCCACGAGGTGCTGGCTGTGATGGCCGAGGTCGAGGCGCTCCGTAAGGTGAACATTAAACAGGACCTACCTGATATCAGCTCATCTATAGAGGCGCTTCGGCAACTGCAGGCGTCCCCGTCGCGTGGTGCAGATGTTGGTGGAGTGCAGCCATGAAACGAAGCATTTTTTTCCTGGTACTAGTCCTTGTTATCGGCGGTCTGTTGTTCTGGCTGATGGAAAATAATGACGGTAGTGTATTAATTTCGACACAACATTACGTGGTGCAATTCAGTCTTTGGGTTGCGCTGATTATGTTGGTTGTCGGCGTCCTGGTCTTACGCCTTCTCTACAGCACGTTACGGGCCTTACTGGTGCCGGGTATGACAATGCTCGCGGGTCGTCAAAGGCGTCGCCATGCACGGTGGCGTCAGCAAAATAATCAAGGTTTATTGGCCTTAGCTGAAGGTCGTTGGGATGTGGCCCGGCGCGACTTACTGAAAACTGCCGATAAGTTAGATGATTCGACCGGTTTAATCAGTTATATCGCGGCCGCTAATGCGGCGGCAAAAAAAGGCGAGACAGAGGATGCATTAGCGACCCTAAAGCTGGTA
>JAHRWI010000020.1 GCA_019090225.1 Porticoccaceae bacterium | reverse complement strand
TCTTCGAGGCGACGGCCCATATCGACCCAAAGATCGACGGTGTGTACCGGGCTAACAGTGTAGGAAATAGTACTCTGAGCATGCTTGCCAACCTTATTGACGGCGGCGAGAGCTGTCTCCAGGTTGCGCATATCATTCATGGCATCAAAGACACGGAAGACATCTATACCGTTAACCGCCGCGCGTTCGACAAAACGTGTGACCACATCGTCGGCATAGTGCCGATAACCCAGGATGTTTTGCCCACGAAACAACATTTGCTGCGGGGTATTGGGCATGGTTTTCTTTAATTCTCGCAGACGATCCCAGGGGTCTTCACCCAGATAGCGGATACAAGCATCAAAAGTCGCGCCGCCCCAGGTTTCGAGGGACCAATAACCGACCCGGTCAAGTAAAGCCGCCACCGGCAGCATATCGTCTATCCGTAAGCGGGTAGCAAACAGGGATTGATGCGCATCGCGCAACACCACTTCGGTTAATCCCAGAGCTTTGTTATTGTCTACCATGCATCCTCACTGTTGCGCTATCACCTGGATCATTGATATTAAGGTGTCGATGTTAGCTTGTTGATATTGGTTTATTAATACTGACCTATACATAATGCTTAACAACGAATCATTAGGTCGAATCAGTACTGCCTAGCGAGCACGATGCTGATCAATTGCCGCCTGAATAATCTTCGTGGTCAATGGATCAGCGGCTGTCGCTACCGAAACGCCCGGATCAACACTGACTAAAGGAGCTAAAGGCTCTGGGAAAAACTTCTCAATAAATTTCGACAACAGGCTTATCGCCACCACCAGAGCCAAGAGAAAAACAAAAACCGAGCCCATCCCGTAAAGCATCATATCTATGCCCTGCTCTAGCAAGGTACTTTCACTGGCAATGTTTTGCATTATTGTATCCTTCATTCGCATCGCTCAAGCGGAGATTCAATCTTTAAATACCGACCTCACTTACATCAGCCAAGGAGCCTCAGCCTAGCGACATCGGGACGGGCATTATACACAGGCATAATTCCTGCCAAAAACCATTTCGCTAATTATCTTGCAGCCTGTCTCATTGAATTTGTAAGCCCGTATTCCAGTTGCAATCAGGCTTGGGATCACTACAATCCGCCACTCTCATCTAAGCACCCCCGCCCATGAATATTGTTCAGCTGCTAGATCACAAGATACGTAAAGCCATGACTGAGGCGGGCGTACCCGACGACCTACCCCCGCGCATCGCGATAAGCGCTAAAGCTGAATTTGGTGATTTTCAGGCTAATGGCGCTCTGGCTGCGGCTAAACAACTGCGCCAGAACCCTCGTGAATTAGCCACCGCAATCCTCTCTCATCTGGATCTGGAAGGTGAAGGCGTAGCCGAGCGCGTCGATATCGCTGGCCCTGGATTTATCAACATCCACCTCGCTGACAGCTTTCTTGCCCACGCTGCCACTGAGTTAGGCATGCAAACCGCAGCAAATGGCGGCAGAACATTGTCCACAGCGGCACAAGCTGAAACCATCGTAGTCGATTATTCCTCCCCTAATCTCGCCAAAGAGATGCACGTCGGCCATCTCCGCAGCACCATTATCGGTGATGCCATGGTTCGGATTCTGGAATGTGTCGGTCACACCGTTATTCGTCAGAACCATATGGGCGACTGGGGCACACAATTCGGCATGTTGATCGCCGAACTGGAAGAACAACTGGGTGAAGGTGAGCAACCCGAGCTGGCATTAAAAGATCTGGAGGGTTTTTACCAGCAAGCCAAAACTCACTTTGATGCCGACCCGGGCTTCGCCGATAAAGCCCGCAATTACGTGGTCAAGCTACAGTCCGGCGACCAACACTGTCGTGCGCTATGGCAGCAGTTTATCGATATCTCTATCGCCCATAGCGAAGCCATTTATCGCCAGCTCAACGTCACCCTAAGTGCTGAGCATATCTACCCAGAGAGTGCCTACAACGATGACTTAGCGGGTGTCGTGACATCTTTACAAAATCTCGGCCTAGCGAAGGAAGACCAGGGCGCGATGCTGGTCTTCCTCGATGAACTGGCCGACAAGAAAGGTCAGCCCAGCCCGGTCATCATTCAAAAATCTGACGGCGGCTACCTCTACGCGACCACTGATCTGGCAGCACTGGCTTATCGAGCTAAGCACTTAAAGGCCGACCGGGTGCTGTACTTTATCGACGCACGACAAAGCCTGCATATGAAGCAGATATTCACTGTGGCGAGGAAAGCTGGTTTTGTTCCTGAGAACATCAAGCTCGAACACCTGCCCTTCGGCACCATGATGGGCGCTGACGGAAAACCCTTTAAAACCCGCAGCGGCGGCACGGTAAAGCTTGCTGACTTACTCACTGAGGCGGTTGAGAAAGCGACAATCCTGATCAAGGAAAAAAACCCTGACCTCAGCCCTGAAGATCAGCTCGACGTGGCTCGAAAAGTCGGTATAGGTGCAGTCAAATATGCTGATCTCAGTAAAACCCGTACCAACGATTATCTATTCAGCTGGGATAGCATGCTCAGCTTCGAGGGCAATACCGCACCTTATCTGCAGTACGCCTATACGCGAATACGGAGTATTTTCCGCAAAGCCGAAAGCAGTGCCTACAATGAAAAGCCAGAACAAACAGGGAATACATCTGCCGAAACTATTACCAAAACCATAACAGTCACCAGTAAGGAGGAAAAAGCCCTGATTTTACAGGTATTGGCCTTCGACGGCACCGTTCTTCAAGTCGCCAACGATGGCTTCCCTCATAGCCTGTGCACCTATCTTTATGAGCTGGCCAGCGCCTTTATGACATTTTATGAGCACTGCCCCATCCTCAAAGACGATGTGGCGCCTGAGCTAAGAAGCAGCCGTTTACAACTTTGTGAATTAACCGCAGGTACACTACAAAAAGGCTTGGAGCTACTTGGCATCGAAACCATGGAGCGCATGTAGCCCCGGTTGAAGCGTGATAAAAAGCTAGGGCCAGATACCGCGCTGGGCGGTCACTCTTGCTAGTCGCTCTACACCCAGGGTTAAGGCCGCAGTGCGTAGGTCGAGGGGATAGGGTTCCCCAACAGCGGTCATATCTGGGTCGGTTTCTACAGTTACACTTTCAATAGCGTCGGCTTCAGCAGCCCCACCTTCTATTGCCAGGCGCTGAAGCGCCTGCCATTGAGCAACCAC
>JAHRWI010000019.1 GCA_019090225.1 Porticoccaceae bacterium | reverse complement strand
CTGGATGATCATTACCAGGTGTCAAGTAATTCAAAACCATAGTTAGCTTGCTTACCAGATGCCTACTGAGATTGACACAGATTTTGAATGACACCAGGTAGTATTAGATTGAACTAAAGAAAGATCGGGAAAAAATCAACATTCAGCCCGTAGAATATTTAGGCAAGCGGCTCACATTGTTCAGCGCTTGTTTTATCCCTCGCTTTTACCCACCACATGCAAAATAAAATAAAACCTAGTGTCACGACATAGAATAAGAGCTGCAAGCCCGCAGGCCGAGCGTCGTAGCCGATCAGAGTTCGCAGTATTTCTCCGGCAATGGAGCCATTGGCCACCAGCCACGAGCTATCCCAAATATCGTAACCGAGAGCCGGTAGATAATCGGCCTGAATCAAATACTTTGATGCTTGTCCAGCCATCCCGGCGGCCAATAGTACCAACATAAACGTCGTTACAGTGAATAAATGTCGGGTCGGAATACGAACCAGGCCAGCATAGAGGGTAAAACCTGCCAATAAACCCATCAATAAACCTAGGCCACTGCCAAGGGCCATCATATCGGCAGCTGAGCCACTGGCAGCAATTCCATATAAAAACAAGACGACTTCTGCGCCTTCTCTTAGCACTGCCAGGCCAACCAGAACAAACAATACCGTGAGCGGCTCAGCTCCCTGCTTCACAGACTCGCCAGTCTGGGTCGCTTCCTGAGTCATTTGCGCGCCGTGATGTGACATCCAGATGGTGTGCCAGGCCAACATAACAACCACCACTAGCAGCACCATGGCATTAAACAACTCCTGTCCCATGCCTTCAGCCAGGTCCGCCAGGCTATCCGCAAACCAGGCAATTATCGCTGCGCCCAAGACCCCGACAAAGATTCCAGACATCACCGTCGCACCCCGATAGCGGACACCACGAGTGGCAGCACAGACGATACCGATCACCAGGGCGGCTTCAAGCACTTCTCGGAAAACAATAATCATGGAGCTAAACACGGCGTTACTACTTTGTTGATGATTGGATTAATGACCTAATTGACGGGTCCTTGGGCCTTGAATAACCAGGTGTATTAACAGTGCGACTACTTTTAGGAATGACGTCTGCCAAGGGTTCTTACCTATGGGTCTGAGCTACTGGGCAATAACGACCCCCTTAGCCGTGTCTTCGTGAAATTCACCAAAAAACGGGTAGTTACCAGGTTTCAACGGGCCGATACGGATTTTTGCGGTCTTGTTGCCGGCGATGATTTTCTCACGATGCATTTCATGACTCTCAAATTCTTCAGGGGTAGCATCCTGGTTTTCGACAATTAGAGTCACTTTGGTATTTGCCGGTATGATTATTTCTGCTGGGCTGAATTTATGGTCCTTAATCATCACTCGATATTCGGGTTTCTCGGCAAAGGCCATGAGCGGCACTAAAACCAGCGCCGCTGCCAATAAACAACTATTTATTACTCTCATAAACCAACTCCTGGATAAAACCATTACAGGGTGCGTCTACCTAAGTCATTACTCTTTGCCGAGAAGCACCCATAAATCACAAAATTGATGTAGGAACCTTAATTAAGCGCCAAATGATAATGATTATTATTTAGGTTTACAACACCCTCACCGCAATCGCTATTGATCTAGCGCAACAAAACCCAGTCTATTACCACGATATGCGGCTTGTAATCGGGCCAGGTATCAAATAATTGCAGTGGTTTAGTAGCTGATATCGATACATTGACTCGCCGCCACCGCCTTATCTTTAGCGATCTCCGTTGATTCACCACGCGCCAGACAGACCCCCATCCGGCGTCGGCCACTAACCTCTGGCTTGCCGAACAATCGCACCTGGGTATCGGGCTGTTCCAGTGCTTTATCGACATTTACGAAGCTCACCTGGCGCGATTCTCCTTCAGCAAGAATAACCGCTGAAGCCGATGGCCCATGCTGGCAGATATTAGGAATAGGCAAACCGAGAATGGCCCGGACATGCAGGGCAAACTGGGATAAATCCTGAGAGATCATCGTCACCATGCCGGTATCGTGGGGCCGCGGTGACACTTCGCTAAAAATAACCGTATCACCTTTAACAAACAGCTCGACACCGAAAATACCCCAGCCGCCCAATGCAGTAGTGACTTGTTCAGCCATCGTCTCTGCCGCTGCGAGAGCTGCTGAAGTCATTGTCTGCGGTTGCCAGGACTCGCGGTAATCGCCGTCTTCCTGACGATGGCCAATGGGTGCGCAAAAACTGGTGCCATCCCGATGACGAACAGTAAGCAGGGTAATTTCATAATCAAAACCGACGAAGCCTTCGACGATCACCCGCCCTGCCCCGGCACGCCCGCCTTCCTGAGCATATTTCCAGGCTGCATCGACATCCTCAGCGCTACGAATCAGGCTTTGACCCTTGCCCGAGGAACTCATTATCGGCTTGATCAGGCAAGGCATACCGATCTCGGCAATGGCCTCATCAAACTCTTCACGGCTACCAGCAAAGCGATAACTTGAGGTCAGCAGCCCCAATTCTTCCGCAGCCAGACATCGGATCCCCTCACGATTCATCGTCAATTGAGCCGCCCGTGCGGTGGGGACGATATTGACACCTTCAGCTTCCAGCTCGACCAGGGTATCAGTGGCGATGGCTTCAATTTCTGGGATTACATAATCCGGTTTCTCAAGCTCGATGATTTTCCGCAAAGCCTCGCCATCAAGCATCGATAGCGTATAACTGCGATCAGCAACCTGCATCGCTGGGGCATTTTCGTAACGATCCAGGGCGATAACTTCAACGCCAAAACGCTGTAATTCAATCGCCACCTCCTTACCCAGTTCCCCGGAGCCGCATAACAAGGCTTTGGTCGCCGTCGGGGAAAACGGCGTGCCCAATTTTATTGGCTCAGGACTTAATGCTTGCGGCTTCGCTGAGCCGGGCTTATTTAGGGGCTTTTTTGGGGACTCAGTCATTAATTTAGTCCTACAACAATATTTGATCGGATAATTAAGGGGCAGAGTGTTGTCTGCTGTCGGTTATTATACGGCGAGCTAATTGAATAATCGGCATCTTTTTGAGCAACACTCTGAGCAGCGTCCGGCATTGACAAAACCCTGCTTCAAGGCAGTAAATCCGCTAGAATAGCGGCCCAATTTTTAACAACGCGCGTGGAATCATTGTGTCTTTACAGACTTCGTTAAAAACCCCGTTCAAGCCCGAACTGCTCTCCCCGGCTGGCACTTACAAAAGCATGCGCTACGCCTTCGCTTATGGAGCTGATGCGGTTTATGCGGGACAACCCCGTTACAGTCTGCGGGTCCGAAACAACGAATTCAATCATCTCGACATTATGGCTGAGGCTGTTGCTGAAGCCCACGCTCAAAAAAAGCAGTTTTATATTGCTAGTAATATCTCGCCTCACAACAACAAAGTGAAAACCTATCTGCGGGATATGCAGCCCGTTATCGAGATGGCACCCGACGCGCTAATCATGTCCGACCCCGGACTGATTATGATGGTCAGAGAAAAATGGCCCGACATTCCCATTCATCTTTCTGTGCAGGCCAATGCCGTCAATTACGCCACGGTGAAATTCTGGTATCAGCAAGGTGTGTCAAGGGTCATTCTATCCCGGGAATTATCTCTGGATGAAATCGGCGAGATTCGCGAAGAATGTCCGGGCATGGAAATTGAAGTCTTTGTCCACGGTGCCCTGTGTATCGCCTATTCAGGCCGCTGTTTATTATCCGGCTACATGAATCATCGGGATCCTAACCAGGGGGCATGCACCAATGCCTGTCGCTGGAAGTATCAGGCTCACGAAGCCAAAGAAACTGAAACTGGCGATATCATGCCGGTAAATCCGGTCGAAAACTGGACGCCGGAAATGAACCGCAACGAAGTCTCCGATCAATTGCAAATCGAAACCCCGGTGATGTTGCTTCAGGAAGAAAACCGTCCCGGCGAGTTAATGCCCGCTTACGAAGATGAGCACGGCACCTACATTATGAACTCCAAAGACCTCCGCGCCGTTCAGCATGTGCCCCAGCTTATCGACATGGGGCTGCACTCCTTAAAAATCGAAGGCCGCACCAAATCCCACTATTACGCCGCCCGCACCGCCCAAACCTACCGCCGCGCTATTGATGAAGCTGTCGATGGCGTACCCTTCGATATGAGCCTAATGACAGAACTCGACCACCTGGCCAGCCGGGGTTACACCGAAGGCTTTTACCGTCGCCATGTGCCCGAGCACTATCAAAACTATGGCAAAGGCGCATCCAGCAACAGCAAGCAGCAATTTGTTGGCGAGATTGTCGATATAGATAGCGACAAAGGCTGGATGACCATCGATGTTAAAAACCGCTTCGAATGCGGTGACAGTATCGAGATGATCAACCCGAAAGGAAATTTTGCTTTCAAACTCGAAGCGCTTGAAAACACCAAAGGCGAAGCCATGGACGCCGCACCAGGCTCCGGTCATATCGTCCGCTGTGCCATTCCTGAAGGCAGCCAGCCCCATCAGGTCGATGAGTATTCCATGTTGATGCGCTATTTGCCTGGGAGCTAAGCTTCTTGCCTGGGAGCTAAACTTCGTTTAACCGGTCTTAAACTATGCCCCGCATCATTTTATTAGTCGCCCTGGGATTTATCCTTTGGTATTTATGGCAGCATCTTAAAGGTCTGCAAAAAAAACCTCCCCAGGAACGTAAAGCCGCGCTGTGGCGGTTTATTTTTATAGCCCTGTTTGGGGTCACCCTCGGCCTGGTTATCACCGGTCGAGCCCATTGGCTGGCGGCGGCTTTTGCTGGCCTCTTACCGCTAGCCAAAAGTTTGATGATGCTCGGCGCTCGCTCCATACCGCTTCTACACTTGTGGCGAAGGCACAGCAACTCAGAGTTTGGCCCACGGATTAAAACCCCCTACCTCGATGTAAAGATCAACCTGCGCAACGGCCATATCGATGGCAAAGTCCTCCAGGGAGAATTCGCAGAGCAACTACTGTCCGAACTCGATCGCCCAAAACTCGATCAATTACTTGAAGTTTTGCGGGGCACCGACCGCGAAGGCACCATGCTCCTGCAGGCCTACATCATCCGTCGCTTCGGGCCATCGGGGGAAAATTCACAACAGGGACACAATTATCAACAACAAGCCCCAGCCAGCAGGAGCCTGACAAAAACCGAAGCCTGGCAAATTCTGGGGCTTGAACCAGAGGCCGATGAAGCCACCATTATCAAAGCCCATAAGCGGCTTATCCAGAAATTGCATCCCGATCGCGGCGGCAACGATTATCTGGCGTCCAAGGTCAATGCTGCCAAAGACTTACTACTGAAGGGACTGTGAGAAGATACGCACGTCTGCCCAATTGATATCTATACCTTTACCTCTACACCTTTATAATTAGACCCCATTGTCATCATCCACACGCTCCGGTGGCACAGCTGGATAGCGCGGCCCCCTCCTAAGGGGCAGGTCAGAGGTTCGAATCCTCTCCGGAGCGCCAATTTATCGTTATATTTCATATTGTTATGGGTGTTTTATAAATAAAATATAACTAGAACGTAACCGAAGTCAAAAGGAAGGCCTGGATTACTAAGATTATTTCATTCACATGGCTTGCTCGGTCAAAGGACTACCAAAAGCGAGTATCTACGCCTGAATTAACCGTTTTTATTTGACCAGAGCTTTTCATGGTCAACTATCCAGGCAAATAGTCAATAATCTCTTTTTAACAGAACTCACAAGCCAGAACCGTCCATCGTCCAGATAAGCATTCCATCTTGCTTTCCTTGTAAAGAAACGACCCAAGTCCCAGAGTGAACTGAAGTTCTGGAGCAGGTAGTCGGATTGTTTAATTCTTATACAAAGGGCGGGCGGTTGAAAGTCATTCACACCAATTAAGCCAGCTGATGACAAGATAATCATCTCAAGGGACTAAGCTCGCTGTGCAGTGGAATAGCTTCAACAAACGCTAGTTACGCTCCTCCGTATAGTTGACCTCAACCTTGATCAGAAGAAAAAAAATTGAACAGGCAGTTCTTTATGGTAACGGACAAAGTACTTAACACTCAGCATAATCTTCTCCTACTAGCTGAAGAAGCAACCTTCGGTGTCGTAGATGAAATCATCGCCCTCCTGCCTTCCTGGTATTGTCACACCGTCTATAACTGGGAAGCCATTCCGGAACCTAACTACGACAAAACGATCCACAAGCCTGAAAGCAAAGAGCAACCCGGTCTCGTAACTCGCGCAACGAGCACGTTACACCAGGAACCCCTCTCCGTGGGACTGTTCGCCCTGGGTTCCAACCCGGACAACAACACCCTGGAGCGCCTTGAGCGAGTCCTAAAAACAACCCGAGCCATATCCTGGGTTGCCGTACTCAGCGACGAGCACTTCAACAATCGCAAACTCATGGCGCTCGTTGTCACCTACTGCCAGGACTATATTTCCTGCCCATTGAATGACCTCAAGAATAAGTTAAGCGGCATGCTAGGACATATTGCAGGGATGACCCAGCTACGTATCGCGCAACAAAAGGAGCTATCAAACCATCCCATGCACGGGGCTTCGAATGGCCAATACAACATGATTGGAGCCAGTCCAGTCATGCAGAAAGTATTTCAACTGATCCCCAAATACGCGAAAACTGATGCCCCCGTGGTGATTTCCGGGGAAAGCGGAACCGGCAAAGAGTTGGTCGCTCAGGCCATCCACCAGCAATCTGAACGAGCAGACAAACCCTTTGTCGCCGTTAACTGTGGCGCTATACCAGAAAACTTGCTGGAATCCGAGCTGTTCGGGCATATCAAGGGTGCGTTTACTGGAGCCACCCAGGACCGCGATGGCCGTATCACAGTAGCCAATGGTGGCACCCTGTTTCTCGATGAAATCGGCGACCTGTCACTGCACCAACAAGTCAAGATATTGCGCTTCTTACAGGAGGGAACCTTTGAACCCGTGGGTTCCTCCCAGACACAGCAGGTCGATGTGCGTATTATTACGGCATCCCATATCGATTTGCAGCAAGCCATTGAAGCTCAGGAGTTCCGCGAAGATCTCTACTATCGACTCAATGTACTGCAATTGACAGTGCCAGCACTGCGAATGCGCGGCGCTGATATCGAATTACTCGCCCACTATTACCTCGCCGAATTTACCGCAGGTCGAACAACTAGTCCCAAAGGGTTTACCCCAGAGGCG
>JAHRWI010000001.1 GCA_019090225.1 Porticoccaceae bacterium | reverse complement strand
GAGGGTACGAATCGCACGGCTGCGTCGGTCGATGAGTTAGCCGAGATGGCCATTGATCAGCGAGAGTCGGTATCTGGCTTTAAGTTGCCCACCCAGGGTTTTGCCAGTGGACTACTGGCTGAGCCGTTTGCATCAGCTGCCATGCCGGATAATACTAATTGGCTAGACGATGAGCCTGTCGATCAGCTGGGGTATGCTTCCGAAGAAGTGTTTGAACAACCGGCAGCGTTACTAGATGAAGAAGAGGAGCTGCCAGGGTTTGACCAAGCTGGTGTACAGGGAACGCCAGCACATGTCAAAGAGGTGTTGGAAGAAAACAGTGCGGCCATGGATGAAATCGATTATCTGTCAGAGCTGGACACAACTGACGGTGATCTAGCTTCACTGGAGACGGACCCACTTGCGGGAAAGGGTTCGTTTGCCGCAGGGCTTGAGGCTGAATTAGCGGATATTGATCTGGACGAGTTTGATCTCGAATCGGAACCGAGAAGCTCGACTAAAGAGCTATCCTGACTGCGGTAATAATACGATGTCGGTATTAATAAATCAGCCTGCGCTAGCTGAACTGCCTGTATTGAACGGCAGACAATTCCGGTTGTGGGAAGATATGCTCGAAAACCGGATCGGTGTTCGAGTCGCAAAAAGACAGGGTTATATCTGTTCTGAAATTTCCAAGCGCATGATAGAGGGCGGCTGGGGTGATGCTGATAGCTATTTCCGGGATGTGCTGGGTACCCTCGCGGGCGCTCGAGAGTGGGGTATTTTACTCGATCGCCTGTTGGTCAAGGAAACCCAGTTTTTTCGTCATCAGCCGTCTCATGACTATGTACGCGCCCGCGTCACCTCTCTGGTGACACCAAACTCTGGTATAAGCTCAAGATCAGCTTTTAATATCTGGAGCGCAGGGTGTGCCAGCGGAGAAGAAGCTTATAGCCTTGCAATACAAGCAGCGGAAGGTTTTGCTGCTGCTGGGCAGCCTGAGAATTATTATATTGTGGGCACGGATGTTAGCGCAGATGCAATCGCAAGCGCTCGCGAGGGCATATATTCTAATAGTGCTTTGGAGCAGTCGCCTTCAATGCTGAAGGAGAAATATTTTTCGCCGCCTGATGGAGGAAAGCGACAGGTGGCATCCGCGGTGAGGCAGAGGGTTGCATTCTCAATAGCTAATTTATTGGAAAAGCAGACTCGATATAATAATTACTTAGACTTGATATATTGTCAGAATGTCCTGGTTTATTTTAAACACTGGCGACGTCGAGAGATTGTGAAAAACTTCCAGGCCTGCTTAAAACCAGGAGGTTGTTTAATTATTGGGCCGGGAGAATTAACTGACTGGGTGCCCGACAATATGAGACGACTTGATGTCCCAGGTGTTCAGGCATACGAAAAACGGCGTAAACAATGAGCGATCGGGTGGGACTGGTGTGGCTTCAAGCCAAAATATTCTAGGGCTGGAGTGGCTTGTTAGTGAGGTTGAAGTGAGCCTCACTGAGGCCTGTGAAGCTCTGGAGATCTATGTCAAAAATAATGCTCAGGACGGCCAGTTGCGCTTTTGCCTGGATTATATTCATCAGGTTACCGGCTCACTAAAAATAACACAGTGCCATGGTGGTGCGTTACTCAGCGAGGAAATGGAAGCGGTTATCCACGCTTTGCTGAGTGGGGCTATGTCAACTAACCAGGAAACGATTGACGTGCTAAGTCAATCTGTTGCCGAGCTGCCGCAATATTTGCGCAAATGTATCGAAAGCGGCTTTGATCAGCCCGCTTTTCTACTCACTATTTTGAACGAACTACGTGCCCTCAGGAATGCGCCTTTAGCTTCAAGCAGCCAGTTTTTTACGCCGGATCTGTCAATGCTGAGCAATCCTTTGCCTTTTAATCCCGGAACGTTTATCGCTAAAGAGCAGCCCTTACAGGAGTTTACCAATAAGCTAAGCCAGCTATATCAATATGCCCTGTTGGGCTACGTCAAAAATGAGAACCAGGCTGAAAATATTAATAAGTTGGCTAAAGTCCTCTATCGATTGAAGGAAATTACGCTGGGTAGCAGGCTGGAAATGTTATGGCGTGTTGCTGGCTCTGTGCTTGAATGCTTGTCCTTAGGTGTTTTCGACAAAAGTAGGGCCATACATAGTTTACTTTGGGAGCTGGGGGCTTGCATTCGCCAGTTATCAAATGAGGGTGTAGAGGTTTTTGAGAACAATTTCCCCGATGACCTGTTAAAAAATTTATTGTATTACATCACCATAGCTGATCCAGCTTCTTCATCACGTCTGACTTTGTTGCGCCAGGAATTTAAACTTGATGAGGCCTTGCCTATAAGCGTTTTAGCGGCTACCGATGGGGGGGTTATTCCACGCTATGAGCAGAGTGTCGTCACCGCTTTGGCCAAAGCGCTTGGTGAGGAGCTTGAGGGCGTCAAGACGCAGGTCAATGCTTTAGCCGATGGTCTAAGTGAGCCGGCTGAAGTCGCGGAGATTGTGACACCGGCCTTGACTCGAATTGGCGATACCCTGGCTATGGTTGGCCAATCAAAGCTGCGGGATTCCGTCACCGAATTTGGCCTGCAACTGCAGGACGTTCTGTCGAGCGACGACAGAGCTAGTCCCGAACACCTGTCGCAGATAGCTACTCGCTTGGTAGGCATTGATGCCGCTCTAGATGCCTGGGCGATTAATTATCGACCCGGGTTGATTGCTCAGGATCAGCTGGCTGAAACGGCTTATTTAATTGATGAAGCGCAGCATTCGCTGATTCGAGAAGTGCGTAATAATCTTGAGAGCATTAAAGAGGCGGTGATCGGGTATATCGCTTCTCAGTGGGATACCAAATTTTTGCAGGATATTCCGCAGCTTATCCAGAGTATTGGCGGAGCTATGGCGCTTGTTAAGATGGAACGTCCCGCGCGCGTCATCACTGCGCTGGGCAATTATCTCAACAACGAACTCATAGCATCATCGAGCCCGCCTGCCTGGGATCGCCTCGATTTACTGGCCGACACGATTACGGCATTTGAACATTTTTTAGAAGTGGTAACCGGGGACGCCAGTACAGAATCGCAGGAGCCCTTGAGCAGGGCTGAAAATGCCCTGTTGGCGTTAGGGTGTCTCAATCATGATGATCAGGTTGATACTGAGCAGCCTGAGGTGGGTCTGGGTCAGGAAGAGGCGAACGACGAGCCGATTCCGACGGCGATCCTGGTAGACGCTGCGCGAGATGTCATTTCAGACAGCGAGGCACTCGAGCAAGTAGTGACGCTGGAGGCAAATACTGATGATGAGCTAGATGGCATCGATGAAGAAATCATCGAGATTTTTGTTGAAGAAGCCAGAGAGATTCTGGAAAACCTCGAGACATACTATCCGCAGTGGCTGAGTCATCGAGCAGATGATGCCGCGTTGGGCGAGATTCGAAGAAACTTCCACTCCCTCAAGGGTAGCGGTCGCATGGTTCATGCCCGTTATATCGGAGAGCTTGGTTTTGTCGTTGAAGCCCTGTTTAACAAAGTAATAGATGGCAAGTTAGTGCTGGATAGTGATGGTGAAGGCTTAGTCACGCGGGTGATCGAAGCCTTGCCCGTGTTGATTGGAGATTTTGAAGCTCGCAGACAAAGTGATAATCAGGCTCTAGCTGATGCTTTAATCAGGTCTGTTGACGCGTTTATGCGTGGAGAGCTTGAGATCGAGTCTCCAACTGAAGCCCCAGCTTTTGTCGCTGTGGATAGCGATACCGAGGTTGATCAAGCGTTTACCGAAGAGCCACCACCCGAGCCCGTTCAAACAGATGAGGCACTCCTCGATCTGGTTCAGGAAAGCGCCATTGCTACCGAGTCTGAGGTGGACTCTGGTGGCGAGCTGGACTGGGAGCTGATTAATATTTTTATCGACGAGGCGCGTCATCACATTGCCGTTTTGGCAGATTTTATTGATGAATTGAAGCAACCTTCGTCAGCGGCATCCCAAAATGATACCGACACCTTACGGGCACTGCACATGCTAAAAGGTAGTGCCTGCGTAGCTGATATTGCTGCGGTGGCAGAATTAGCTCCAGTTGTGGAAAAGCTCGTGAAGGACATTGCTCGAAGTGTTGTCCGCGTAGACGATGAGTTAGTTGTTGTGTTGCAAGACACCCTGGCGGACTTAAGTTTATTAGTGGAAGGGTCTGGCAATATTAATCCTGAATTATCTGCCAGGGGCGGGACTCTGCAGCAGCGCATTGAGGCAATCCGCGTAGACCATCGGATAACGACACGCGCGCGCGCCGATATCCTGGCGTTAAATGCAATGTTGACAAGCGGTCTGGAGCGTCTGCTCGGTGGGCAAGAGCTCCTCAATAGCTGGCAAGCGCAGCCTGCGGGACGGAGTAACAGCGTCACTGAATTGTGTGAAGAATTAGCAGCTTTGGCTGCAGCCGCTGAAATGGCGCAGTGTCTAGGCCTTACATTATTGGCAAGGCAGTACGCTGATGGCTTAGAAGCTTGTAATGACAATTATTATGACGCTGATGAAACGACCTTCACGGTGTTTTATCAGGCCAATGAGTGCTTGCTTGATATGATTGATTCGTTTGTTGCCGAGCAAACAATTAATGCTGCGCCAGAATTGTTAATTAATGAATTAAAAGACATCAAAGGGCTTTCACAAGCGGCCCAGCCCGAGATAGCGGCCAGCGACCCCAAGCTTATGGAGTCCGTGGCCGAGCTGGTTGAAGAAGAGTCAGCGAGAATCCCTCAAATGACTGATCATTATGTCGAGCCTGAGGTTATTCAGCCCCAAGCAACTGCATCCGAAATCGATCAGATAGAGTCAGACCAAATAGCGCCAGACCATACTCAAAATGGTGTGCTAGAACAAGCAGTGATGGATGACGCGGTAGACCCAGAAATTATCGCTATCTTTAACGAAGAAGCCGAGGAGCTACTTGAGCGGATAGAAAGCGTTATACAGATCTGGCGTGAAGCACCCTCGGATAACGTGCATCACGAGACCCTGACCCGTGAGCTACACACCTTTAAAGGTGGCGCCCGGGTTGCAGGTTTTAAAGACCTGGGTGATATCAGCCATGACTTCGAAACGTTTATTGAAAGTCAGGCCATGTCGTCCGGGGATCAGCCCTCTTCTTTTTTTGACGAGCTGCTAAAGCGGTATGACGAGCTGGCTGCTTTATTTGATCAAGCCAGCGTTGCGACTACTGCGGAAAGTGGTGACACGATAGAGCAATTTACCGACTCGGTAATTCTAGCCAAGGCGCCCGCCGCCGCCGTAACTTCTGATGCCACTGACGATGGAGTGGAAGATTTGCCCGCCCGGAGTGATCTTGATGCCGATAGCTTGAGGGAGGAAAGCTCGAAGCAGGTGAAGTCAGAGATAAAACCGGTGGTGAATACTCAGGCTGTATCTCCTGGAGCTTATAAACGAGTTGTTCAACCTTTTGTTGAAAGAGAGCCTCGCACAGTGCCGGTCGAAGCTCAGGAAATGGTTAAAATTTCTGCTGCCGCTGTCGATGATCTGGTTAACCTGGCAGGTGAGACCAGTATTACCAGGGCGCGGGTTGAGCAGAACGTCAACGAATTTTCTCAATCCCTGGATGAAATGGAAGCGACCGTAACCCGTTTACACGAACAGGTTCGACGCATGGGCGACGAGACCGAGGCGCAGATTTTATTTCGTCGAGAGCAAATTGAGTCCTCAGATGAGAGTAATCATTTTGATCCTTTGGAGCTCGACCGATATTCGCAATTTCAGCATCTGTTCAGTGCCCTACAGGAATCTGCCTCTGATTTGCAGGAAGTTAAAGAGGCGCTGGTAAATAACGCCAAATCCGCTGAACTTTCATTGGCTCAACAGTCCCAGGTCACCACAGATCTTCAGGAAAGCCTGATGCTCACCCGGCTGGTGCCGTTCACTCGGCTTGTTCCGAGGCTGCGACGGGTGGTGCGACAGGCAAGCAATGAATTAGGCAAGTCAGTCACTCTTCAACTCGATAATGTTGACGGCGATCTCGATCGTACCATGCTTGGAAAAATAGTCGGCCCTCTTGAGCATATGATCAGAAATGCGGTCGATCACGGTATGGAAGACGCTGAAACTCGACGGCTACGTGGCAAGCCCGCTGAAGGTAAGATTTCTCTCAGCTTTGGCCGGGAGAGCAGTGAGATTACTATCCGCGTGGCTGATGATGGCAAAGGTCTTGATATTGATGCGATCAGAAAGCGGGCGGTGTCCAGGGGTTTAATTGCCGATGATGCGCAGGTCGGTGAGCAAGAACTCCTCCAGTTAATATTTATGCCGGGGTTTTCTACTTCCGACACGATTAGCCAGCTGTCCGGTCGCGGGGTTGGGCTGGATGTTGTCGTTACTGAGGTGCGTCAGCTAGGTGGCTCGATTAGTGTTTTTTCTGAACCAGGTTTGGGTACAGAGTTTAATATCCGAGTACCGTTTACCTTATCAGTAAATCGAGCGCTGATGATCAGAAACGGGAACGAACGCTACGCGCTACCATTGAATACCATCGTCGGAGTGGTTCAAATGACGGTCGCTGAGCTGGCTGTGCTTCGAGAAGATCCGGCTAGACAACTTTATTATGGTGGTGAAGGCTACCGTATTTGCGCGTTGAGCCATCTGTTGGGCGAGCAAGGTGACGAGTCAACTCTAGCCGTTGATGGCAAAGCAGGGTTGGTGCTCGTTGCGACCGAAAATCATCGCTTTGCGGTACAGGTGACAAACCTGGACGGTAGTCAGGAAATTGCAATAAAAAGTATAGGTACAATGTTTAATCGTGTTGCGGGTCTATCCGGCGTTACCGTAATGGGAGACGGTCGTGTTGTAGTGATTCTTGATGTTGTGACCTTACTCCGTGCTCAGGGAGCGATGGATCTAGTAGCGATGGATGGACAATTGATGGCCTGTGAACAGGCTGCATCGGCCTATAGCGATGATAGGGAGCTGATAGCCATTGAGGGGGATCAGTCTGGTGGGTTCGTAGAGTTGCGTCGTAGGGGCCGGAGAATCGTTATGGTTGTGGATGATTCGGTGACGGTGCGTAAAGTGACGACCCGTTTTCTTGAACGGGAAGGCTTTGAAGTGGTTACCGCCAAAGACGGGGTGGACGCGGTCGATATGCTCAATGATTTAAGCCCCGATTTAATGCTGCTTGATATAGAAATGCCAAGAATGGATGGTTTTGATGTCGCTCGAGTGGTGCGTAATAACCCCAGGCTGAGTGGCTTACCGATTATTATGATTTCCTCACGTTCGGGCAGCAAACATCGGGACAAAGCCAGTGCCTGTGGGGTTAATCATTTTCTCGGCAAGCCTTATCGGGAAGAGGCCCTTTTAGGGCTGATCACTGAGATGTTAGGGGTTTAAGCAGGCAAATGG
>JAHRWI010000005.1 GCA_019090225.1 Porticoccaceae bacterium | reverse complement strand
TGAGCTATTTCAGCATCTGTCGCTGCTCGTTGTAGGATCGCTTCGATTTCCTGTGTGGCTTCAGAGAGCTGCCGGATCTTCAGTTGGACAGTTCGCGGCACCCAATCATTGCGTCGAAGATCATCGATCATAGAGCCTCTGATTCGAAGAGTGGCGTAGGTTTCAAAACTCGCGCCCAGAGTGGGGTTATAGTTTTTCGCAGCATCGAGCAAACCAATGAGTCCAACTTGTGTGAGATCGTCCACTTCAATGTGAGCTGGCAGCCGAGCGATCATGTGGTGTGCGATGCGTTTAACAAGGTACAGAAACTGATTAACTAGCTCATCAGGGTTTCCCTCGGGATACATTGCGTATGCCCCGACTTTATTCATGTCGTTTGTGCCGCCGCATATGAATCTACTATGCGTTCAACAAAAAATTCCAAGTTGCCGCTGGCACCAGTTGGTGGGTTCCAGTTATCGATCTGTGCAGCAATTTTCTCAAAGGCTTGTGATGATGGACTACGTGGGTAAGCCTGTATAACAGGTATTTGTCGTTGTACGGATTTGCGCAAATAGTCATCAAGGGGTACTGAACCGAGGTGTTCTACCTGAACACCAAGAAATTGATCGGTAACCCGTCGAATTTTTTGGAACAGCTGGTCTCCATGAGCCTCAGAGCGAACCATATTGGCGACCACGTGTACGCGTTTAAGTCCGTGATCTCGACTTAACACCTTTATTAGCGCATAAGCATCGGTAATCGATGCTGGTTCATCGCAGACTACGACCAGGACTTCCTGGCAGGCTTTACTGAAAGTGAGCACGCTATCGGCGATGCCTGCCGCAGTGTCTACAATCATGACGTCAGTTGCCATAGGCAGCTCGGAAAATGCTCTCACCAGCCCGGCATGCTCACTGGTAGATAGTTCCGCCATACTCGCTACGCCTGAGGAGGCGGGTATCACTTTGATACCCAGGGGTCCTTCGACCATTACTTCTGACAAGGTCTTTTCGTTTGATATTACATGGCGTAAGTCAAATTTCGGCTGTAAGCCCAATAGAATATCCACATTTGCCAAGCCGAGATCAGCATCCATCAGCAAGACATTTTTGCCTTTTTTTGCGAATGCTGCTGCCAGGTTGACCGATATGTTGGTTTTACCCACGCCACCTTTGCCACTGGCGACTGCTATAACACGGACAGGTGCTGAAGGTGGACTGGTATTCATAGACATCTCTGCACATTTGGTGCGATTTTAAGCATGAATTTTCTGCTTTTGGTTTTTCGTTAACGGGGGTAGTGAAGGTTGCTGCCAGCTTACTCGTTCCATAAGATCACGGGCAATTTTAACCAATTCAATCGGTTTAGCCACGCGAATATCTTCAGGGATTTGTTGACCATTGCTGATGAACATGGTTGGTAGGCGATGCTGTATCAAGGTGCTAAGCATGCCGCCGAGGTTCACTGCTTCATCTACTTTGGTAATAATCGTTCCGGCCAGATCGACGTCGCTGAACACTTGAACGACTTCATCGGTAATTTCTTTCTGGGCGATAGCCGATAAGGCTAAGTACACCTGGATGTTATGTCCAGAACCGTTGAGCGTAGAAAACTGTTCTGACAGCCCCATATCCCTTTGGCTCATTCCTGCAGTGTCGATAAGTATCAATTTCCGGTTAGATAGTTTGTCCAGGGCATCACTGAGCTCATTGCGGTTGGTAGCCAGCATAACAGGTATGCCGAGTATTCGACTAAAGGTGGCGAGCTGTTCATGCCCCCCAATGCGAAAACAGTCGCTTGTCACTAGGCCGACCTGCTCGCGACCATGTTTTAGCGCGTAGAGGCCAGCAAGTTTAGCGACGGATGTGGTTTTGCCCACACCAGTAGCACCAACAATGGCGATGGTGCCACCGGTCTCCAGAATATTATGCTCTGGTATTGCCAGCATGTGTGAAATTTTGATGAGTGCTTTTTTCCAGCTTGTGGATAAATCGCCATCCATTTGGATGCTACCTGCTAAGCGAGTCGCAAATTGTCTGTCGAGTCCGAATCCGACCAGTCGACGTACTAACTGGGCACGCAGGGGATGCTGCTTGCCCAGTTCTCGCCAGGCAAGTTGGGATAGCTCTCCTTCTAGCAAGCCTCTCAGTGCGGTGAGTTCTTTGCGCATTTCTGTTAGCTCACGATTTTCATCAGAGCTGACAGTTCGGTGGTGGGGAACATCCTTTTTGTGGCTAGCTGAAGCGGTGAAGGCTTGCCGATTGTCGGCAGCTTCTGGCCGTGGCTTTGACGTCTCTGCTTCGGCCAGCTTTATAGTTTCGGCTCGTTCCATTTGTTCCTGCACTTCTTCATCAAAGTCAATGGCTGCTGTAATCTCTACGCCCTTATCAAGGCGCCTGCTGGCGAGAATGACGGCATCTGGCCCCCAATGTTCCCGGACGCTATGCATCGTAGATTTCATGTCTGTGCCAGTGAATCGTTTAATGTTCATTATGCAAATCTCTCTGCTGGATGATCGCGGCTAAGTGTTTTAAAAGGCGGATATACTGGGCCGCCTGACTGTTGATATACGTGAGTGTTATGACCGTTATTTACCTGCTGTGTGGACGACGCGGATCTTTCTATTGGATGGAATCTCCTCGTAGGCTAATACGTGTAAGCTCGGATTAGCACCTCTAACCAGACGTGATAGCCATGCGCGAAGTGCGGAGGACACCAGTAGCACAGGGTTTTTATCCTGGCTATTTTGAGTTTGTACGTATTCATTGATTTGTTTGAGCATACGATCGGTCAATCCCGGTTCCAGGCCTCCACCTGAAGTAGACCCTTGTAGGACACTAAGCAATATTTGTTCCAGCTCTGGGTCTAAGGTCATAACCTCTAGCTCATCGGCTGTGCCATTGATGTGTTGATAAATTGTTCTACTTAACGCGACTCTTACCTGTGCCGTCAGGGTGTCAGTATCTTGACTTTTACTGCCGTATTCCGCCAAGTTTTCGGCAATGGTACGAACATCTCGCACCGGGATGCTTTCTTCGAGTAAGTTTTGCATGACTTTTAAGATGGTGCTTAAGGACAGCGTATCGGGTACCAGATGCTCAACCAGTTTAGGCGAGGATTTGGCAAGTTGGTCTAACAGTTTCTGAACTTCATCGTGGCCCAGTAAGTTATGGGCATGTCGCTTGAGTAGTTCACTGAGATGGGTGGCGATAACCGTACTGCAATCGACAACGGTATAGCCCATAGCCTGAGCTTCGTTGCGTTGATTAGGTTCGATCCAGACTGCATTAAGACCAAAGGTTGGGTCGCTGGTTTCTACGCCGTGTAATGTGCCAAACACCTGCCCTGGGTTAATGGCTAATTCTTTACCAGGAAAAACTTCGGCTTCGCCAATGGAAACATCCAACAACGTGATTCGGTAGCTGTTTGGTGATAAGTCGAGGTTGTCACGAATATGGACTGGTTGCATAAGAAAACCCAGGTCTTGCGAT
>JAHRWI010000004.1 GCA_019090225.1 Porticoccaceae bacterium | reverse complement strand
CCCACTGAGCATTCGGGTTGTCGCACTCACAATCATCAGCATGATCAAAGTGAGGTTTAGTGTGATGGATACCCTTACTTTGACAGGTACAAATAAAGCCGCTGTATTGATGCTAGCGATTATGGTCTCGATGATATTGGCTTGCCAAACGCGCGTTGATAATTTTAGTGAACTGGCACCCTCAAGCTCTCTGGCATCTTCAAACCGACTGGAGTCACCGAACGCGCAAGCAATCCTCTTCAGGCCTGATTTAGAACAGGTCATGGTGGAAGAGGGTGTATTGAATAATGAATCCCGTGAGCTCAAACCCAGCTATTACGCAAACGAGTTCCGCCTGCTCATACCCATTGAGAGCAGTGGTCAGAGACTGCCTGCCGAAATAGACGTTTATTTGCAGCCTCTGCTAAACGAAATAGCTGACTGGCCGATGGTTCGCCAGGTCACGGTGATTGGTCATAGCGATAGCGAAGGCTCGGAACTCAGCAATATGTTGCTATCTGTCCGGCGCGCGAGTGCGGTGGCAGATCGTCTTGAGGATCTTGGTGTAGAAGCAGGCTTGCTGACAGTGGAAGCCTACGGTGAAGAGCAGCCAATTGGAGATAACACTAGCCTGGATGGACGTATTGCCAATCGTCGGGTTGAGGTTGTGGTGACGGGTTATCCACAAACTCCGGTGCTCAGTGGCTCTCGTTTAGCTGAAGGCTCTCAACTAAGCCGTGAGCAGTAAATTATGAACAAGAAAATAAACCTGTTTATTCAGTGGTTCATTGCGATTTTATTCTGGGTTTGCGCCGGTGTCTTTGCCAGCGGGACAGGGCAGGGGGATGTGATGTCCCAAGTCGCCACCGGCACCTTGCTATTACGATTTGAAGATGAGCCAAGTCAGGCTGATCACATCGGGAGCGATGAAATCCAGCCCGATAAAATAAATAACAGGGCTAATTTCACCAAGAGCTTTCAGTGGGTCGCTCCTCAATTAGAATCCCAGGTCGATATTAAAGTCACCGGCCCAATTGTTCGAGTAGTGCTTAGCCAAATCTTCACCAACCCCGCTCAATATTGGGCTGAGGGTATCTACGTGTTCCCTCTGCCAGAAAACGCAGCCGTGGATCATATGCGTATGCAAATCGGTGAACGCATTATTGAGGGGCAGATCAAAGAGCGGGCCGCAGCGAAAAAGGTTTATGAGCAGGCCAAACAAAGTGGCCGTCGCGCAAGCCTGGTAGAGCAGGAACGGCCCAATATGTTTACTACCTCCGTGGCGAATATTCCCCCTGGTGAGTCTATAAAAGTCATCATCGAATATCAGCACGAAGCAGAACGTAAAGGCGATCAATACAGCTTGCGCTTTCCGATGACCATAACGCCGCGCTATACCCCGGGCATGAGATTCCCAGACTCGGCTCAGGCTGCTGAACTTAAAACTGATACGCAGCGAATAACGCCGCCCTGGGGTTTAAACCATGAAAACCATAATCCCACGGAAATTAACATCAGTATCCAGCCAGGTTTTGAAATCGCCGATGTAGAGAGTCGCTATCATCAAATTGATAAGTCCCAAATAGACCCTAGACACTGGCAGGCAAGCCTACCGGCAGACCAGCACCACGCCAATGCAGATTTTGTACTTGACTGGTCGGGCCGCGAGCTGGATATCCCTCAGGTGCAATTGTTTGCCGAGCGCTATAAAGGCAGCGAATACTGTTTGCTGATGATTTCGCCGCCGATAGATACGGAGGATGTGCAACGGATGCCCCGTGATATCACCTATGTTATCGATACCTCCGGTTCCATGGGGGGTGAATCCATTCGCCAGGCGCGGCAGGCCTTAATGTGGGCAGTAGAGCGACTGGCTGCGCAAGATCGTTTTAATATCATCGAATTTAATTCCGGTGCCTGGGCGCTGTTTGATGATGTTAAAACCGCAGATGAAAGTAGTAAGGCCAAAGCTCTGGGTTTTATCAAAGGCCTACAAGCGCGGGGCGGCACCGAAATGCAACGGGCACTCGATTTGGCGTTGTGTGAAAGCTGCCAGTCGCCAGAGCGTTTGCGTCAGGTGGTTTTTCTCACCGATGGCGCCGTGGGTAATGAAGAGCAACTGTTTGCCACCATTAATGACAAACTCGGCAACACCCGATTATTTACGGTGGGTATAGGCTCTGCGCCCGACAGCTATTTTATGCGCCGCGCCGCTGAGATTGGTCGAGGCACCTTTACCTACATCGGCAAGCTCGAAGAGGTGAACGAAAAAATGCAGGCCTTATTCGCTAGCATTGAAGCGCCAGTGCTCACCAACCTGCGCTTAGAGCTACCCGATGATGATCACGGCACAAGCTACGAAGTCACCCCCTCACCAATACCTGA
Organism: Porticoccaceae bacterium; assembly: GCA_019090225.1. Lineage (GTDB taxonomy): Bacteria > Pseudomonadota > Gammaproteobacteria > Pseudomonadales > Porticoccaceae > HB2-32-21. Next base: position 2,627 of record JAHRWI010000004.1, on the reverse strand, counting down.
CCTCTACGCTGGTTCACCCCTGGTATTAGCGATCAAGAGCAAACACTTGCCCAAACAAATAACGCTGAGTGGTTCACTGAACGGCAGGATCTGGCAAACTGATCTGGATGTTCCGGATTATCAATTCTTAGAAAAAAGCCTTGTGGAAAAGAGCCTGTCGGGCACTGAAATTAAAAATGGAAGCAACACGCAGAGTGGTATTCATGTCCAATGGGCGAGAAAACGAATTGCCTCGCTATTGACCCAGCGATCTTTGAGCCGGGATATGAAAGTAAAAGATCAATTAAAGGGCGATGTACTCAAGCTGGCCCTGCAGCATCATTTGGTATCACCTTTTACCAGTCTGGTCGCTGTCGATACTACCCCGGTCAAACCACAAAGCCAGAAAACACTTAGTCACAAGCTAAAAACCAATGCGCCCAAAGGCACCACCTTTGGCCTACCCAAAACTGCAACACCCTGGCGCTTGTATAACTGCCTGGGTTTACTCTGTCTGATATTGGCAGCGTTAACGACACTCTTTCAGCACAGAATGAAACTGGGTAGCGCTTCGATCAGAATTTAAAGCCAATTCATCTATAGGAAGTTTTGTAAGCGGTTTTCTAAGAAGTGTTGCCAGAAGTTGTGTAAGCAGCGTGTGAACAGATTTAAGAGGGTTTTATGGGAGCTGTTACGAGTGGTTTTACCGGACAGGCAAGGGCGGCATATTTGCGTATACAGATAGGACGGTATATTTGTGTCGCGCTAGTCCTCACGGGCCTCACATTATGGAGTCACAGCGCCTATATACTTGCCAAAGCCTGGCTCGGACAAATCTTAATCGCAGATGCCTGGCAGCGGAGCCGCCAGTCCGGGCTAAACGAGAAACCCTGGCCCTGGGCAGACACCTGGCCGGTGGTTCGCTTACAAATCCCCAGCCACGGTATTGACCAGTTCGTGCTCTCTGGTGATAGCGGTCAGGCGCTGGCATTTGGGCCGGGCCATACCTCTTTAAGTGCATTGCCAGGGCAGAGTGGCACTGTACTGATTTCCGGTCACCGGGATACCCACTTTAGCTTTTTGAGCCAACTGGCGGTAGATGATTCAATTTTCCTCGAAAACCCCAATCGGGAGGATTATCAATACACAGTAGGTGCTATTCACATCGTGCCAGAAGATCAATTAATTACTGGCGACGCTGACAATAGCCGTTTACTATTGGTGACCTGCTGGCCTTTTGATGGCATAGCAGGCGAGGCAAGGTTTCGTTATGTGGTGGAGGCTGATCAGGATAGTGATTGGTCAGAACCTATTGCCCAGCTCATCTTGTAAATTATAAAGGCAATGGAATTTGTTCATCTCTGGCCAGATAATCACGGAGGCTCTTTGGTCAATGCCTGTCATCATTGAGCACGTGTGTCATATTTGAGTGAAACTCATAACCAATTGATTTACCCTTTAAAATCACGGATCGTGGCAAAAATAATTAATCAGTCATGGAATGATATGTTGCAGCTGCGCGTTTATGTCCGAATACGGGTACACCATATACACTGCACGCATTCCGAACATATGATGCACGTGACGTTCAATAATAGTTAGGCGTTCGCCAAATATATGTATTAATAAGGAGGTAAGATCATGGAAACTACCAGAGGATTAAGCAATTGGATTCCACTTATAACTAAGATGGTATGGCCATTTTTCATTGTTATTTTGCTTCTAATATTCAATCAACAGGCCACTGAAGTATACAACGTTGTATTAAGCAGCATAAAATCTGGTAGGAGTGTTGAATTTGGTGGCTTCCTAAAGCTAGGTGAGGCTGCAAACCAAACGCAAATCAGCGAATTATCTCACGATGATATATCAATTAAAGGCATTGGAGGCTCAGCAGGAGTCGTTAGAAAGGGTTCAGTTTCCCACCTTAGGAAATTACAGCGAGAATTACGGGATAATCCATTAAAAACCATCAATACTCTGTTGTTGCTAGACGGAACTACGTATTCAGTAGATTTGTTAAAACAATATATCAGCACGCTTGGTTTGCGTTTTGTTGTTTTTCAACGGATAGGTAAATTCGATGGCTGGATCTCGTCAAGCACGTTTGTTGCCCAGCTACCAGAAAATACAGATACCGTTAATTATAGTGAACTCAGATCTGAAATTATGGGTGTAAACGAACAAACAGTTAGTCAAAGTGATTCTGCGAAAAATGTCTTGGAGAAAATGCAAGAATTACATGTCGATTCGATTCCAGTAATAGATTCAGATAAGCGTTGGTTATTTTTTGCTAATAGAGGAGAGATTCTTGCCCGCCTAATGACTACAATAATTTTAGAAAAGCATGAGTAATCGCCGAAGCTATTTTCTATAAGGTGCCTAACAATGAAATTTTACCCAAAAATGGGGCCAGGTCTAGAAAAGAAGCCTTGTCCGTGCTGAACGTGTGGTTCGTTGAGGTAAGCTTGGCTCAGTAGGTATCAAATCTAGACATGACCCCGCTTCGTGTAGACCTGACCCTGCTTAGTGGAGACTAAACGCTTTATCCCTGGGTCGGTATTCTCCTCCTGCCAATGCGTATCCAGTTCAAAAATAAAGATGTCCAGGAAGGACTTGCCGACATCGATACCGACGTGTCTCTCGTT
>JAHRWI010000018.1 GCA_019090225.1 Porticoccaceae bacterium | reverse complement strand
TTTTATTCCCACAATATAGCACCTCCTTTTACCTATTAGGAGGGTTAATATAGCTAGCCTATAGAGCAGAAAGTGACAATCAGGTGGATTGCTGTCAGGTTTTGATGTGTTATAAAAGCTCGTTTGAAGTCACTGGTTTTGGCCTTAGAGCCATTAGTGTCGGGGTTTAAAAAAATTAAAGAAATTGTTGAGCTAGAAAAATAAATCTGCGATATGCCCATTGACCTAATTATTATGAGCTGGTTATGACATTTAAATATCGATTTTACTGCTTTCGGGGCAAGGTAAAATGATAGGTAATCAGATATTCCCCATCGTTCCTGCCCACCATCAGGGTAGGCGCATAGCACTTAGCCGAAAACTTGCGGGTTTGTTTTTGCGCTCGATGGGTTGGCGCGTGACCGGAGCGATTCCCGAAGACCAGCGATTTATCTTCGTTACCGGGCCGCACACGTCTAACTGGGATTTTGTATTTGGACTTTCTGCAGCGGTAGCGATGAATATAGATGCTCATTGGCTAGGTAAAAACACCCTATTCAAGCAACCATTAAAGGACATTATGTATTGGTTGGGTGGTATTCCAATTGATCGTTCTAATCCGGCGGGTGTCGCAGAAGATATCGCCGGCAAAATTCGCCAGGCAGGGGATATGGCCCTTATCATTACCCCAGAGGGCACACGAGGTAAAGTTGAGCGCTTAAAAAGTGGTTTTTTACGTATCGCAAAGATGTCGGACAGTAAGTTGTTAATCACTACGCTCGACTATGCCAACAAGACTTTGCATTTGGGGGAGGTGTTAACGCCGGGTGAAAATATGGCTGCTAATATAGATTATATCGCTGATCAGTTCGCTCAAGTGACGCCGAAAAACCCGCATAACGTTTAGCCCAGAAATTGCCAACACGAGAAGACTATGACACCGCGTATTACCCATGTGGCATTGCACGTCTCGAACCTTGACGCCTGTATTGAATTTTATCGAAGTTTTTGTCGTATGACGGTGGTGCACAACCGTGTCGCCGGACCGCAACGCATCGTCTGGATGGCGGAGCCAGGGCGAGAGCGTGATTTTATTTTTGTGATGATGGAAGGCGGTAGTGATCTCAATTTGCCTGACAACGATTATCGGCATTTTGGTTTCGCGATGGCGAGTCGCGAGGCGGTGGACAGCATCGCAGAGGTGGCGGGTGAAGAGGGCTGCTTAGTGTGGCCACCAAGGCAAGAAGCTTATCCGGTGGGTTATTACTGCGGTCTGCGTGATCCCAACGGTAATTATGTGGAGTTTAGTTATGGGCAGCCCCTGGGGCCAGGGGCTGCAGATTTTGATGCTGCGCGATAATGCTCGGTGCTCTACATGCGAGAATCCTGCATGCCAGAACCCAGCCTGTCAGAAAAAGGCCTGAATACCCGTTTGGGCGCGGCCCAGAATCAGGGCATGGATATCAGCGGTGCCTTCATAGGTATTTACTACTTCCAGATTGACCATATGACGCATCACCGGATACTCGTCTGAAATACCGTTGCCACCGAGCATATCTCGGGCCTGTCGGGCAATGTCCAGTGATTTAGAGCAGTTATTACGTTTCATCATCGATATCAACTCTGGTGCTAGCAGCCCCTGATCCTTCAACCGTGTGGCCTGTAGGGAGCCGAGTAATCCCAGGTTGATCTCAGTTTGCATGTTAGCCAGCTTCATCTGAATGAGCTGATTGGCTGCCAGGGGTCGCCCAAACTGTTGTCTATCGAGTGTGTATTCCCGCGCCGCATACCAGCACGCTTCGGCTGCACCCAGGGCACCCCAGGATATCCCCAGTCGCGCGCTGTTCAGACAGCCAAAAGGCCCTTTCAAGCCTTTCACGTTGGGCAGTAGGTGATCTTCAGAAACGAAGACTTCGTCCATCACGATTTCGCCCGTGATGGATGCGCGCAGTGCGAGCTTGCCTTCGATTTTCGGTGCAGATAAACCCTTCATGCCTTTCTCAAGGACAAAGCCACGAATATCATCATTGTCGGTTTTTGCCCAGACCACAAAGACATCGGCAATAGGCGAATTGCTGATCCACATTTTTGCGCCCGTGAGTGAGTAACCACCCGGCACCGATTTCGCCCTGCTAAGCATGCCGCCGGGGTCAGAACCGTGATCGGGTTCGGTCAGACCAAAGCAACCGACCCACTCGCCACTGGCCAATTTGGGTAGATATTTTTCTCGTTGTGCTTCGCTGCCATAGGTATAAATCGGATACATCACCAGACTGGACTGGACACTCATCATCGAGCGATAACCGGAATCGACTCGCTCAACTTCGCGGGCGATTAAGCCGTAGCTGACATAGTTGACGCCGGGGCAACCGTAGCCATCAATGGTTGAACCTAGCAGACCGAGTGCACCCATTTCGTTGAAAATTTCCCGGTCGGTCTGCTCCTGTCGAAAGGCATTCTGGACGCGGGGTAATAATTTATCCTGAGCATATTGCCGAGCGCTATCCATGATCATGCGCTCTTCTTCGCTGAGTTGTTGTTCAATCAGGAAGGGGTCCTCCCAGTTAAATGTGCCCCAGTCGCTCGCCATAGGTCTCTCCAAGCTAGAAAAATTGAGCGCGCACTATACCGCCACAGTCACCCCAAACAAAGCCGGGCAAATAAAAAGGCGGGATCGGAGGCCGCCCTGGCTTGCGCCTGGGAGAGTAGCCCGACACAATGCCGATCAACATCTAATCTGACTTAGCGATAGGTCAGTTCGTCCGAAGCGTTTGCCAAAAACAAGTCTATGAGTCGTCCAGCCGAAGCCCTTATCAATCTTGCCAATATCCGCAGCAATTTTGCCTTAGCGAATAAGCTCTCGGGGGAAGCGTCTGTTATGGCTGTGATTAAGGCCAACGCCTACGGCCATGGCGCGCTTGCAGTGGCTCGCGCGCTGCCGGAGTCAGACGCTTTTGGTGTCGCTTGTCTGGCTGAGGCGATCGAATTGCGTAAAGCTGGGATAGCTAAACCGATCGTCTTACTAGGCGGAGTTTTTGATTCTACTGAATGGCCTGATATTGAACGCCATGGCTTGCAGGTGGTTATTCATGCACAGGAGCAATTGGAAAGTTTCCTGGCCTACAGGCCTCATCAAGCCGGGCGGCCATTTGTTGTCTGGCTAAAGTTAGACTCTGGTATGCACCGCCTGGGGTTTTCACCATCAGCTTTTGCCCGTGCCAGACGCTTGTTGATAGACAGCGGTAAGGTTCAAGATCTAGTGCTCATGAGTCATTTTGCCTGTGCCGACGAATACCAAAGTGCCATGACAGATAGCCAGTTAACTTTGTTTAAAAAGACATCCGACGGGCTGGGTCACTCCTTGAGCATGGCCAACTCAGCTGCTTTGATCACCTGTCCCGACAGCCATTTTGACTGGGTTCGTCCGGGTATCATGTTGTACGGCGTTAATCCTCTTACTGAGCAGGTGCTAACAGAGGTGTCTTTATTACTACCGGCCATGACCTTGCGTTCCCGTTTACTGGATGTTCGCGATATTCCCGCCGGAGATGCAGTTGGCTATGGGGAGCAGTGGCAAGCTCCCAAAGCCGCGCGAATAGGTACCGTCGCTATCGGTTACGGGGATGGCTATCCTCGTCACGCAGTGAATGGCACTCCCGTGTTGATCGGGGACAAACGGGCTGCCCTGGCAGGTCGAGTATCAATGGATTATATCTCTGTGGATTTAAGCCATTTACCCGAAGCCCAAGTGGGCGATGAAGTGGTGTTGTGGGGAGAAGGTTTGCCGGTTGAAGAGGTCGCGGCGATGTCCGGGACTATTGCCTACGAATTACTGACCGGTGTGCGTAGTCGTGTAAGCTTTCGCTATGTAGATAAGTAAACGATGCCGGTATTTAAACGAGACTATATTCGGTGCTGGGCTGACAGAATTGCCTTTGTTTTTTACTAACGACAAACCACCTTGTCGCTCAGCCACCTTCTTTGCCTTTTAACACCAGGTTGTCGATACCGTTTTGTAGCAGAGTAGCCCGCGCGTTAGCGAGTTTGGAGCGGGATTTGAAAGGCCCAACGATAACCCGGTGCCAGGTGCCTGCAGATTGGCTGGTGGCAGCCTCGACATGGGCATCTAAGTTTAATAACAACAGTCTGGCGCGCAGGCCATCCGCATCGGTGGTATTTCTGAAAGAACCCGCTTGTAGCATAAATATATCGCCATTTTTCTGGCTTCCCCTTACGGGGCTTTGTTCGGTATTGGGGATGGTGACTTCTGACTCAGGCAAGAGGGTATAAAAATCAAAACGCGGTTTAATTGATTGAGTGTCTTCATTACCGACGATGCCGTCGATAGTCTGGGCGATATCCTGTTGGGGGTTTTCCCAGCGCTGAATCAGCACCATGGTCAGAATGCCGAGCACAAAACCACCTAGCATCCACGGCCAGCGCGGCGAGGCTTTAACAACCGGTTTACGGGCCTTATTACGGGCGGCAGGTTTGCGCTTTTTCGGTGACTTGTTGGCGTAATCTTTTGCCATAACAATGCTGTCTAGTAACGAGGCAGCATTGTAAACGCTCTCTAATTATGACGCTATAGAATCTAGACAATTAATTAGATTAAACGTCTAACACACTAAATATAAAGGATAAGTCATGACATGTCTTGAGGGTCTATGTCGAGAGACCATCTAACTTTGCGAGCCGTTTTATTCGTCTCCAGCCACAAGCTTAGTTGTCCGAGTACATGGTGTAGGAGTTTCCTTTCCTCAGCAATAATCAGCAGCTGATAGCGGAAGCGTTTGTTTCGACGTTCCAGCGGCGCAGAATAGGGCCCCAGATAGCGTAGCGATGGACGGCTGGCGACAATCCCTTGGCAATATTTTCTCGCTTCCTCGAGTAAGGCATTGGCCTCATGGCCCGATGTGGCCTCTGCCCGTACAAGAGCCACGTTCGTATAAGGCGGCATGCCACTAAGCCGTCGTTCGGCCAGTAGTTGTTCGGCAAATTTCGGGTATTGATCCTCCGCCAGTAAGGCGAGCAGAGGATGTTCACTGTGGTGACTTTGTATCATGACTCTGCCGGGAGTCTCTCCACGTCCTGCTCTTCCTGCGACCTGAGTAACCAGTTGTCCCAGGCGCTCAGTGGCTCGGAAATCTGGAGAGAAAAGACCACTGTCGGCGTCCAGCACAACCACCAGGGTGACATTGGGGAAGTGGTGACCTTTAGCCAGTATTTGGGTGCCAACCAGCACACAGGGCTTGCCAGAATTAATTTCGGCAATGACCTTCGACATGGCCTGCTTGCGCCGGGTGGTATCCCTATCGACACGCAAGACCGGAATATCGGGAAATAATGCTTCGAGGGTCGCTTCACCTCGCTCGGTGCCCTGACCCAGATACTGCAACTGCTCGCTATGACACTGGGAGCAGGTTGGGGGCACAGCCTGGCGATAATCACAGTGATGACAACGCAGGTGAGGATTGCTCTGGTGGAAGGTCAGCCGGGCATCGCAATGCTTGCAGTTGGCGATCCAGCCACAGTCGTGGCACATCATGGTTGGCGCAAAACCACGACGATTTAGAAACACCAGCACTTGATGACCTCTGGCTAACGCTTGCTCCATGGCAACAATCGTGGTTTGCGAAAACCCGGTATTCAGATTGAGTTTGCGAATATCCACCAGCTGCCATTCTGGTTGACTGGCCCCGCCCGGTCGTCCGGTCAGATGCAGGTGTTGGTAACGACCTTGCTGGCAGTTGTAGAGACTCTCTAATGAAGGCGTCGCCGTACCCAGCATGATGGGTATCTGCTCTCTATTGGCCCGCATGACCGCAACATCCCGGGCCGAATAGCGAAAGCCATCCTGCTGCTTGAACGAGCCATCGTGTTCTTCGTCGATAATAATAATGCCGGGTTTCAACAGCGGCGTGAACACCGCAGAGCGGGTACCAATAACGATGCCAGCGCTACCATTAGCAGCGGAAGACCAGGCGCTCAGGCGCTCGCCATCGCTTAAACCAGAATGGATGACGGCGATAGGGCAGTTAAAACGGCTTTTAAAGCGTTGTAGGGTTTGCGGTGTCAGGCTGATTTCTGGGATAAGCACCAGGGCCTGACGACCCTCATTCAAGATGTGTGCAATGGCTTGCAGATAAACCTCGGTCTTACCGCTACCGGTTTCACCTTCGAGCAGATAAGCGTGATAGCTGTTTAAGTCGAGGGCATCGAGAATCTTCGCCTGACTCGGCAGCAGTGTTAAAGGCTCTTCCCGCAGCAGATTGGTGGTGTCTATGACCACAGCTTTGGCGGTCTGCTGATAACTTTCGATCAGCCCTTTCTCAGATAAAACCCGTAGATTCGCAGTGCTAATTCCCGCGTCGAGCACCTGCCTGTGGCTGCGCTCGCCTTGTTGAAGAAGCTTAAGTAGCTGGGCCTGTCGTGGCGCGCGTTTTAATGCATCTTCTGGAAGCCCCTTGCCGTGGTGGCTTAATCGCCACCATTTCTCGCTGGGCAGCGGTTTGCCTCGACGCAGGGCGGTGGGCAGCGCTGTGGCGAGGGCCTCGCCCAGAGGTGCGTGGTAATAATTAGCGGCCCAGAGTAGCAAAGAGAGTAGGTTCTTCGAAAAAACCGGCTCGCTGTCGAGAATCCTGTCAATGGCTTTAAGTTTATCGACGGGGAATGCGCTGTCGGACTGTTGGGCCACAACGATACCAACGACCTTGCGGCGTCCGAAGGGAACTTCTACTCGCATGCCTGGCACGAGATCGACCTCCTCATTCCCTGGGGGTAAATAGTCGAATAGACGGCGCAATGGCGAGGCGATAGCCACCTGATAAATCAGGTGGCTGGAGTGGGCTGATTTGTTCACTAACGTCTTGAAACCTGATTACTTTCTGGTAGTATGCGCGGTCTCGCTGACCACGGTAGGAAGAGCCTGCGCGGCCCACGTGTGAGACGCAAGGTAGATGACCCCGTGACGGTATGCAAGAACTCCATTGGTTAAATAATTTATTCGACCCGTTTAAACCTTGAGTCAGGGGTAGAACAAGGCATCACATCAACAATTCATCACGTAAATAAAACGTATTACGCAAACGAAAAGGTATCAAAATGAGAGCTGAAATCCACCCGAATTATGGCACATTAACGGCGACCTGTAGTTGCGGTAACGTGATCGAAGTAGGTTCCACAAGGGCCGAAGCTTTGCACCTTGATGTCTGCTCGCAATGCCACCCTTTCTACACGGGCAAACAGAAAGCCACCGATGTCGGTGGTCGTATCGACCGCTTTAACAAGCGCTTTGGCAATGTCGGCAGTGGTAAAAAATAGCCAGCAAATATATGCGGCTATATGGATCGAACAGCAAGTTAGCAATTAGCTGTATGTAGAGTGACAAATAATGTCCTCGCTTAAAAATGCGCCCAGGGTAACAAGCCTCGGCGCATTTTTTGTGCCCCACATATTTATCATCATAAGCGTCATTAGCGCTTTTCCTTCAGCCTTTGCTGCTGACTGTATGCCAAAGGGCAAAGGCCAATTGGTGACCGTCGCTCATGTCTATGACGGTGACACTGTACGGCTAAGCGATGGCCGACGTGTTCGTTTACTAGGGATAAATACACCAGAACTTGGGCGTAATGGAAAGCCACATCAGAGCTTCGCCGAAGACGCGAAAAAAGCCGTAGAACGTTTCTTTGCACGCGAAGGTAAGACTTATTTATATAGTGATATCGAAGACCAGGATAAATATGGCCGCCACCTGGCGCATATGTTTAAAGAAAGAGCAGGGGGTGGGGAATTAAGCTTGGAGAAAGAAATGCTCACTCAGGGCCTTGGCTACCACGTGGCTATACCTCCGAACATGGCCTTGGCCGATTGTTATGCCGAAGCTGAAAATATCGCTCGAAATAAGCGCCGAGGCTTATGGCGTTCGGAAAAGTCACAAGCTCAAAAAATTGCCGATGCGATAAGTTCCGAAGCAGTAAGCAAAGGTGGTTATCAGCGTATCACCGCCAAAGTCAGTCGGGTCACCTTTAAAAAAGCCTGGTGGATTAATTTCAGTGACAGCTTTACTGCGGTCATTTACCCAGAGAACCAGCACTATTTTGACCGGACGACAGTGGAAGCCTGGCAAGATCAATGGCTTGAAATTGAAGGCTGGGTTTATAAATCATCTTATAAAGGCCAGCCTCAGTGGCGGGTAAAGCTGGAAACACCTTATGGGGTAAG
>JAHRWI010000017.1 GCA_019090225.1 Porticoccaceae bacterium | reverse complement strand
TATAAGAGACAGCCATTGTCAACGCTAAGCCACTACGCATTTTTTTAACTTGTGGGGTTGAATCAGTAAGGTGTCGGGTTATTAGCCGGAAACGCAATTTTGAACTTCATCTGAATACTGCCATCAGACGGTTGCCGGAGGTGTGCTTATTAACTAACTTAGCGACTGCCTCTTGATTTGCTATCAGGGCAAGCTCAGCAGCGGTTTTCCCTGAACGACTTCTGCGCTTAGGGTTCGCGCCGTGCTCAAGTAATATTTTAACGACAGCCAAATGCCCTTGTTGCGCAGCTAGCATAAGCGCCGTATCCCCTCTTTTATTTCTATGCGCAACATCCGCTCCTGAATCAACCAAGATCTGAGTAACTGCTCCGTTACCTTTGCGTGCCGCTAGCATCAGCGGAGTATTTCCCGAGAGGTTTTGTTCATTGAAATTTTTTGACCTGGACAAGAGCTGATTGACGATCTCTGTATAACCCAATATAGCAGCGTATGCTAACGGTGTGTTATTGACGTAGTCCGATACAGAAAAATCTGCCTTGGCGTTCAGTAGTATTTTGACACTCTCCAGCTGCTTTCCTTCCACAGCCAGTCGTAACGCAGTCCGGCCTTCACCATCCTGCTGGTTTAGACTAGGACTTTGCCTTGTTAACCTCACCAACAATCTGTTGAGCCCATGTTGTGCTGCCCACATTAAGGCAGTCCTATCGTCATAAATGGAATCGGTATTGCCTCCAAATTTAATGAGCGCTAAGCCAATCACCTCGTGCCCTTTTCGAGCGGCCAGATTCAGAAGTGGTTCCATCGCAATTTTACTCTTGCCTTCTTCTACCTGACCCAGCGACTTCAAAAGGGACTTCACTACGTCGGGGTGCCCAAAACGAATCGCCAAACGTAGCGGTGTATCGCCATTGGTCAAGCGATGGTTGGGGTCAGCGCCAGCGCCCAGGAGCATATCCACAATTGAGGCATGACCTTGCCAAGCAGCCCGGGACAAGGGTGAGTGCTGTTCAGGATCAACACTGTCCACATTTAGGTGGCCACTCCCCGTTATTTTTAGAAGAGATTTTACATGTTCAGGCTTGCCACGCCAGGCAGCCAGATTCAGCGCCGGCCAGCTATTAAAAGGGTTCTGGTTTTTGTTGGCAATACGCAACTGCCGCATGGCGTTTTCTGCCAACGTATTGCCCCCAGGCCTGTTTCCGGTGTGCGAGCGAGTAGTTACCGTTTGCGGCGCATTTTTACTTTTTAAAAGAGTAATGGTCTGACGGTTATCACCTTCGATAGCAAGATCTAGTACAGTCTTTCCCGCGTGATTGGTTGCACCTAAATTACCGCTTTTGGCTAATAGAAGTTTCGCTATTTCAGTATGATTTTTCCTGGTTGCTAGATGGAGGGCGGTATTGCCCAAGTTGTCCTGGGCATCAATGTCGGCCTTAAAGCTTAACAACTGCTTCACTATACTGGGGTGTTTCCGCCTGGCTGCGACCATTAATGCAGATTGGCCATCACGATTTCGATAATTCACTGAAGCGCCATTTGATAAAAACAGTCTGACAAATTTATCCTGCCCTTGTTCTACCGCATAAATTAACGGAGTTATCCCATACTTATCGCTTGCGTTGACATCGTAGCCTTGAGTGCCTGATTGTAATAAGCGCCGCAGCGCTTGAAAGTCGTTATTGCGAATCTGCAAAAAGATGGTTGCGAGAGGGTTCGCACCGGTCAATGCCGTCGCCTGCAGCGCAGAGGGACTTTCCAGTTTAAGTCGTGCCCTGCGGTTCCCCTGAGCGGCAGCCTTTTGGAACCAGTCAAGCGCGGTATTGCTATTTTTTTCGACACCCCGGCCGGATTCGTAGAGCGCACCAAGATCGTATCGTGCCTTGATATGACCTTGTTCGGCCGCTTGTGTTAACCAAAAAGCGCTTGTCTGATAATCGCAGTGTGTACCTATACCGGCGCTATAAAGAGAAGCCAACAAATATTGCGCCTCGGAATCACCTGATTTCGCCAGTCCAGCAAGTATTTCATGAGCTTGTTCATACTGTCGGGTGCGGATTGCAACCTTGGCATCCTCTAACTGGGCAGCGTTACAGCAAATGGTGAGACTGAATAAAAGGAAGCCTATCGCCCAAACTGAACGAATAGATTCTGAAAATCTAGGCTGTGCCATATTTGCTCTCTATTGAAACACCTAATTTTTCCAGGAAAGGCGTTGGCAATATTCCACCTACGCATACGATAACGGCGTTATTTTTTACGGTGAAGATGCCACTATTGTGTTGTATATCGACAGATATTTTTGCGATGGACGATACGGTTGAATTCAACATAACTTTTAGATCATGTTTTTCTACAGCGGCAGCGAGTTTCTCACGATTTTTGGGCTTGGCCCGTGAAAATGACTCGCCTCTATAAGATAGGCTTACCGTCGTCCCTGGCTCTTCAGCAATGCTGATCGCAGCTTCCAGAGCACTATCCCCCCCACCGACCACCAGCACATGCTGGTGGCGATATTGGGCTGAATCAATCAGGCGATAAACCACTTTCGTCAGGTCTTCACCATCGACACCGAGTTTGCGTGGCGTACCCCGTCTCCCGAGACATAGCAGTAAGTTTCGACTGGAATACTCGCCCCTTGACGTCTTTAGGATGAACGTATGGGCCTGTCGATCAACTGCCTCTAGTTGTTCATTGTGGTTAATTTTCAGACTGGTATCGGTAATAATTCGCTGCCAAAACTCCAGCAGTGCCTCCTTGGTGGTTTCCTTGAACCTGATCTTGCCCACGATGGGTAAAACTACAGGGGCCGTCATAACAATTTTGTTCCGTGGAAAATGCGCAACAGTACCCCCAACTGAATCCTGGTCGATAGTAACGAACTTAAGATTGTTAGCCTTGGCACTGAGGGATGCGGCGATTCCGGCGGGGCCTGCACCCACTATCATTAAATCAAGTTCGGCCGGGGGTTGTTTGGGTGCGACCTTGGCAATCGCATCCGCTGCCTGCACGCCCTGAGTAAGCGCGTTGCGAATGAGTCCCATTCCGCCCAGCTCACCAGCGACAAAAATCCCGGGGACATTGGTCTCGAAATTTGGTTTAAGCACGGGGATATCGACACCGCGTGTTTCTGTGCCAAAAACCAGGGTTATGGCTTCACGCGGGCATGCTGTCTTGCAAGCACCATGTCCAATACAACTACTCGGATTAACGAGCACGGCTTTACCGTGGATCAGGCCGAGAATTTCTCCCTCTGGACACGCGTGTACACAAGCCCCGCAACCAAGGCACGAGCTGGGGTCAATGACGGGATGCAAGCTAGCTGGCTCGGCTAGACCGGAATTTTGCGCTTCCTTCTGTTTTTGCGCAGCGGCTTGGTGGCGGCAACGCTGGTACACCTGGTAAGCAGCCCAAATAAACATCATGGGCACAACGTAGACCAAAATTGTGGGGTCTATCAGCTCGCCAAAAATATTCATAGAGTTAGGGCCTTCCGATGAAGGAGAGGTGCGGCGGCAAGGGTCCGCATTATACGTGAAATGTGCAAAATGCCCTGGCGCTTTAACGTGACATAGTTAACAAAATCGGGCTTTTGCAGCCGGCATACCGTACGCAGTAATTCTAGCCGACAAGCGGGTAAGACACTATTTCCGAGCCAAAAGTTCTACCCGACAACCAACCAAAAACAAGTACCCTACGCTAAACGGTAATCTTTAAAACGACTGTTATCCTGATTTGCAGACCAGCGAACGTATTGTTGCTCAACAATCCGATAGAATCCCAAAGAGCTAACAGGATATCATCCAGGAGCTGCACAGTGTCCCCGGTCGGAGACACACTTTCAGTCATAACATACAATTGAAGGCCGGATGTAAATTCGAGTAGTCTGTTCATGGCTTCTGCAGCGATAAACCCATCCTGGAAAGGTTTGGGTGAGCGGGTTCGATCCTGGGTTGACCACTTAAATATGTGAACCTAAGCGGCGAATGTAAGCCGCTACATCATAATGATTAGGAGATATTAATGGGCCGCATGATTTCGTCACGATGGAGCAAGTTACTACTCGTCCTGGCCTTAGTCATCGGGGTTGCTTACTGGCAACTTCAAGCTAATAAATCGCTCGACCCCCTGGATTCGCTCGACGCGGTGTTGCCCGATCTCGAAAAACCGGGGATCACTGTCACTGATGTTACTGATATGCTGGTCAGCCCTGAAGCAGTTAAAAAAGTAGATTCGGTAGGGGATCTCACGGAAGGTCTGCGGGCTCGTTTGGAGAAGGAACCCGACGACTTGAAGGGCTGGGTATTGCTGGCTCAGTCCTACCACCACTTGCAACGTTGGCAGGAGGCTGGCGAGGCCTTCAAAAAAGCCAGGGCGCTGGGTTATAGCGGAGAAGCACTGCCGTTACCCGAGGCGTCACAGGACGCGCCCTTTAGATCAACTCGTCGTAATCGGCTGGCTCCTCCACCTGGTAGCAGTTTGTTAACCGACTACCTGACGCAAACAACGACCGCAACCACAGACGCGAAGGACAATCTCGATAATGGCTCCGGCCTGAAGCTTGAAGTTACTCTGAATCCAGCATTGGTAGATCAAGTTCCCTCAAATCATGTGGTTTTTATTTTCGCCCGCGCCACAGGAGCCTCGGGAAAAGCGAAGGTTCCTCTCGCCGTATTGAAAAAGAGGGTGGGAGATTTGCCTCTTATTGTCGTTCTGGATGACAGCATGGCTATGGCACCGGAACACTCGATTTCCGGTGGCAAACAAATTGTGGTCGGCGCCAGGATATCCCAGTCCGGCAACCCAATGAGACAAGCCGGCGATTTTGAAGCATTATCCAATCCCGTACCACCAGACTATCAAGACACGCTAACATTGATCATCAGTAAACAGATCACAGACAATTAGGGTCGAGGAATGACCACCGTGACAACTGGTTCGTCAGACGAACGCAATGATAAAGGTTCCACGCTGGCAGCGAACCCAGCCTCAACTCCCGAGCGGTTCAAGCTGCCACTTATGAGTATCTTATTCGGAATTGCTTTCCTGGTAGCGATGTATACAGGATGGCAACTACGTAATGAATTCATATTGTCTGCAGAATACGGCATAGGTTATGCCTTGGGTATTGTCGGTGGTTCCATGATGCTCATTTTGTTGATTTATCCCTTGAAAAAACGGTTTTACGATAATTCTATGTTTATATTTTCTACTAGGACCTGGTTCAAGTGGCACATGATCATGGGCTTGGTGGGGCCACTACTGGTGCTCTACCATTGCAATTTTAGCCTTGGCTCTACCAACAGCAACATCGCTTTGGCGTGCATGCTGTTGATGGTGGCCAGCGGGCTTGTGGGCAGGTTCATATACGGCAAAATACATTTTGGTCTGTACGGAAAAAAGGTTGAGCTCGCTGAGCTGAAAAACCACAAACTGTGGGCACAAAAACAATTGGATGCTGATCGTGGAGACGATCTGCTGTACATCAGTGAGAATCTGGCAAACAAGCTCAAAGCCTTTGAGCAGAAGGTGTTAAAGCGCGGCGGACTAATTGGCAACTTCTTTAATATTTTGTCGCTTGGGATAAGCACCCGTATGGCATATACCGCCCTCCTAGGGCACCTAAAAAAAGACCAGCGCCTCAATAGCAAATACCAACAGTTATCGGAAGCTGAAAGGCAGTTACATTATAGTGCCGTTCGTGAGCACATCGCAGCATATCTCTCCACCGTTCGTAAAACTGCAGGCCTAAGTTTTTATGAACACCTGTTTTCCTTATGGCATATGCTTCACCTGCCCATATTCTTCATGCTAATAATCACTGGCTTTGTGCACGTTTATGCCGTCCACACTTATTAGTAAAGCAAGGGGCAAGCGTAGGTGAATGCTCTCCAGGCATGCAGTTATAGAGCTATAGTTATGCTTTACATTGCCCTGCTACTACCCGGTAGTTCTGTGGCAGCCGAAAAAAACGAGGGATTTTCGTTCAAGAAACTATTGATGCCCGGGGAGGTAATTACAGGGCACGCGGAATTTGAACAAACCTGTGCGAAATGTCACGACACATCCAGGGATACAAGTCAGACTCAGCTGTGTCTGGATTGCCACGAGGAATTGGCAACAGAAGTCAAAAAGACGCTAGGGTTCCATGGTCGCTTGAGTAAGACACAAAAAAAGTCGTGCACAATGTGCCATACCGAACACATTGGTCGAAAGGGCGATATCGTAAATTTGGATGCGGATAGTTTTGATCACGGGCAAACGGATTTTGAGCTCGCAGAGAAACACCGCACAGTGCTATGCACTTCCTGCCACCACCTGGGGGAAAAATACCGCGAAGCATCAGATCAATGCCATACGTGCCATGAGACAATCGACAGACATCAGGGCATTCTGGGCGAAGCGTGCCAGGACTGCCATTCGCCTAAGGGTTGGAGTCACCATACCTACGATCATGACAAAACGGAATTTCCGCTGCGCGGCAAGCACCGGCAAGTGCAGTGCAATGCCTGTCACCCAGATGAGAAATACCGTACAACGCCCACCACCTGCATTTCCTGCCACGCGCTAAGCGATGTGCACAGTGGCGCCAATGGCGAACAATGTGGCAAATGCCATAATACCTCTGACTGGGAGAAAATCAGTTTTGAGCATGATCGAGATACCGATTTTAAACTTCGAGGGAGCCATACAAAGCTGACTTGCCGAGCCTGCCACAAGCAATCTGCATTTAAGCAAAAACCCGGATCCGAATGTGTAGATTGTCATCAAAATGATGACGAACATTACGGCAAAAACGGACGGGAGTGCGAGTCATGCCACGGTAACACCCGCTGGACAAAACTCACTTTCGATCACGACCGCGATACGGATTTTAGGCTAGTTGGCAAACACGCGAAGATACAATGTGAAAGCTGTCATCGTGATGGTTTAAAGCGCAAAGACGAGCAACTGAGCATGATTTGTGGGGATTGCCATAAAGCGGATGACGTTC
Source organism: Porticoccaceae bacterium (assembly GCA_019090225.1). Taxonomy (GTDB): domain Bacteria; phylum Pseudomonadota; class Gammaproteobacteria; order Pseudomonadales; family Porticoccaceae; genus HB2-32-21. Next base: position 981 of record JAHRWI010000017.1, on the reverse strand, counting down.
ACCGGAATTCTCTGGGGAGGCAGTGCCAGGATTGCCATAATGCTGATGGCTGGCGAGATCGGGTCCAATTCAGCCATGACTATACGACCTTCCCCCTGGTGGGCATGCACGCGGTTACTTCCTGCGGGTCTTGCCATGCGTCACAGGTGTTTAGCAATGCCCCAAAAAATTGCGTAGACTGCCACAGGGAAGAGGACTCACACGAAGGAGCGCTTGGCACAGACTGCGTGGGCTGCCACAACCCAAACGATTGGCTGTTATGGTTATTTGATCATGACCGCCAAACAGATTTTCCTCTCGACGGTGGCCATATAGAGTTAAGCTGCAATGACTGCCACAGTAGGCCCTCAGCAACCGCCAGTGTGAAACAAAGTTCAGCCTGTGTTGCCTGTCATTTAAGCGATGATGTGCACAACAGGCGATTCGGTCGGGATTGTGGCCGCTGTCACATAACAGAATCTTTTGGGAAAGTCAGGATGCGGTAAGCTGTGGTCATGGGAATCGGAAAGTCAAAGGTATTTAGAACTGCTGCACTACTTTTTGCGGTAGCCGTGAGTTTAAGCGCAGTGTTTTTAGCGCCAGTAACCACTTTTGCCGCGTCTACCGCGGAGGTTGAGTCCGAGTTTGATCACATAACAACCGGGTTCCCTCTGGACGGTGCCCATGCCGAACAAGATTGCGAAAGCTGTCATACCCGAGGGTTATTCAAGGGCGTTCCGAGACAGTGCGTGGCTTGTCATATTCAGGGCGGGGCTGTTCGGGCATCAGCGAAACCAGTTAATCATATAAGATCTACGGATAACTGCGCCGCCTGTCATTCTTTAACGAACTGGACTTCAGGCACACAAGTTGATCACGCCGCTGTCACGGGGACCTGTTCGAGCTGCCATAACGGTACGACAGCCACGGGTAAGCCCGGCAACCATATCGCCAGTACCAATACCTGCGATGATTGCCATATCACCAATAGTTGGACCAGTG
>JAHRWI010000016.1 GCA_019090225.1 Porticoccaceae bacterium | reverse complement strand
TGACGCCAGATGGTGACCCCATCCCCGGTACTTTCGCCAAAGAACCCGAGTTGATGGCTATTGCTCACGCCGTAGGTGGTTATGGCAGTGGCCTGCTGGAGTTTATTGCTGCCGGTGTGGAATCTGGTGACCCCGTCGCACAGAAAACTGAAATAGCCTTGATGCGCAAACTATCGACTGAAGCGGGTTGTCCGATCACCTTTTTAATGGCGCAGGTTGGGAAGGATCCTGATATGTGGCGGGAATCATTCCGCCTGGCTGAAGAAGCGAACGAAGCCGGTGCGACCTTAATTCCCCAGGTCTCCTGTCGCCCGGTGGGAATGTTGTTTAGCTTCGAAAGCGAAAACCCCTTTGCGCGTTTCCCAAGCTTTATTGAACTTAAAAAGCTGTCTCAAGCGGAGCGTCTGGCAGCCTTGCGTGACCCAGAGGTGAAAGCGCGGATCCTTGCCGATAAAGATCCAGCGCTTACCGCCTGGACACAGATTTTTGCTAATCCCTGGAAGTTAACCTTTGCCCTGGGCGAAAAACCTAACTACGAGCCTGATCCAGACACTAGCATAAGAGCAATGGCTCTTGATCAAGGTCGCGAGCCTGCGGAACTGGCTTATGACCTGATGTTAGAAAGTGATGGTCAGGCCTTCCTGTTTTTCGCATCGGCTGGATTTTCCGAAGGTAATCTCGATTCGACACGGGAAATGTTATTAAGCCCTACCTCCATGCTCGGTGGTAGCGATGGTGGTGCCCACTGCAATTTTATTGTTGATGCTGGGGTACCCACTTATATGCTGACCCATTGGGCCAGAGATCGTAAAGAAGGCCTGCCCATTGAGTGGGCGGTGCGCAAGCAAACCCGAGATACCGCACGGCGCAATGGCATCACCGACCGTGGCGAATTAGTGCCTGGTCAGCGTGCTGATATCAATTTAATTGATTTAGATCGCTTGACGAGTCTGGCTCCAAAAGTAGTCAATGACCTGCCCGCCGGAGGTTCTCGTTTAATCCAGCGTTCAGAGGGTTATGTGGCGACCATGGTGGCCGGACAGGTTATTATGAAAAACGGCGAAGATACCGGCGCCAGACCAGGTGCTGTGGTGCGGCTTTCTCAGATGACTTGAGTATAATGGCCGACTAAAGCGACCTACGGGGTGGCATGCTGAGTAGCCCATAGGGCTACAGAACCTGTCGTCCGAAGCTTCATAGTCGGCAGTAATTTAGTAGCCGCCTGATCCTACAAATACTGAATTTTATTTAAACATTTCAAAATGAGAGGTAACAACGATGAGTGAAGCAAAACCCTATTCAACCGATCCAGCGGAGTTGGGCTTTGACCCAAATGTATTGCGCGAAAAATATAACCACGAGCGCGACAAGCGTATTAAGAAAGAAGGTTTCGGGCAATATAAGGACGCTGTCGGAGAACTCGCCGAGTATATGACCGATCACTATGCTAAGCCCTTTGAACGCGAGCCTTTAACCGATGAGGTCGAATTCGCCATTATCGGTGGTGGTTATGGTGGCCTGCTGGCCGGTGCTCGCCTGCGCGAGAGAGGTGTAGAAAGTATTCGTATGATTGATAAGGCCGGTGACTTTGGTGGCACCTGGTACTGGAACCGCTACCCTGGCGCTCAGTGCGATATCGAAGCCTATGTTTATATGCCGCTGCTTGACGAGCTGGATTACGTACCTACTGAACGCTACGCCCATGCGCCGGAATTACTGCAACACAGTAAAGACATTGCCACGCACTACGACCTGTACAAAGATACCTGCTTCCAGACTGAAGTCACGGAAATCAACTGGGATGAAAGCATTAAGCGTTGGATTATCCATACCAATCGCGGCGATGCCATGAAGGCTCAGTATATCGCCATGGCTAATGGCCCCCTGACGCGTCCGAAGTTGCCCGGTATTCCCGGTGTCGAAAAGTTTAAGGGCCATACCTTTCATACTGGCCGCTGGGATTATGACTACACCGGCGGTAGCCCCGAAGGTGGACTAAAGAATCTGGCTGACAAACGTGTAGGCATTATCGGTACTGGCGCCACGGCCATTCAGTGCATTCCCCACCTCGGTGAAGATGCTAAGGCTCTGTTTGTATTCCAGCGCACACCAACGTCCGTAGATGCCCGACACAACGCGCCCACTGATCCGACGTGGAAAGCTAAATTAAAGCCCGGTTGGCATAAAAGGCGTGTCGAGAACTTTAACAACACATTGGGCGGAGCCTACACCGATGACGACATGGTCGGTGATGGTTGGACCGATATTTTCCGTAATATCGGTGGTATCGTTGTTGGTGATGTCAATGACTTAACCGACGAACAAAAAGACGAAGTCTTTGAATTGGGTGATTTCCAAAAGATGCAGGAAATTCGCGACCGGGCGGATACTATAGTCGAAGATCCGAAAACCGCCGAAAACCTGAAGGCCTACTATCGGCAGTTCTGTAAGCGCCCCGGTTTCCACGATGAATACCTGCAAACCTATAACCGCCCCAGTGTCACACTGGTAGACACCGCTGGCCAGGGCGTCGATGAAATCACTGAAAAAGGTGTCATTGTCGACGGCGTGGAATACGAAGTGGATTGCCTGATTTTCTCTACCGGCTTTGAAACGGGTACCAGCTACACTAGCCAGTCCGGTTATGATTTGATTGGTAAAAACGGCACTAAGTTAAGTGAGAAGTGGGCAGGTGGTCTGCGTACCCACCACGGTTTAACCACCCACGGCTTCCCCAACTGTTTTGTGCTCGGTTTCACCCAGACCGGTGTCACACCGAATGCGACCCACATGCTCGACGAGCAAGCCAGTCAAATGGCTTATATCGTTAACGAAGCGAGAACCAGGGGGGCGCAAACGGTTGAAGCCACTGCGGAAGGGGAAAAAGAGTGGTGTGATATCTGCGATAGCTACGGCGATAAAACCGAGAAACTACTCGTTCAGTGCACACCCGGCTACTACAACAACGAAGGTGGCGGCTCCAACAAAAATGGCTTTATTTCCGGCCAGTATGGTGGTGGCGCTGTTCAATTCTTCAAGATTCTCAAGGATTGGCGTGAAGAAGGCAACCTTGAGGGTATGGAAGTCAAATAGCAGGTTCTCACGGGAGTTCCCGGTGTGATCCGGGGGCTCGATTGACTTATCAGAAGATGAGCTAGAAGATTAGCCCCGGCTACGGAAAAAGTATTCGGGGCTTTTTTTGCCAAGACCTTTTGTACCGAGCTTAGAAGGACTAAAGCTTATCAGCGACAGGACTTATCGGTGATAATTAGTTTGTGGCTACAAACTCCTGGCATCCGTCGCAAGGCCAGTGGCCTGAGATAAAATTGATCAATAAACACTTTATTAGGGAGACCATCATTATGAGTAATGAAGCATTAAAGAAGTTTGCAGATTTTCCACTTGATAGTGCAGTTGCGGAAAAACTGGCCTCGGGGAAGCTGGGCTTTGATCCCGACGCCCTGCGGGACAAATATGCCTATGAAAGAGACAAGCGAGTTCGCTCCGAAGGAGCCTCCCAGTATCAGGAGTTGAGCGGTGAGTTGGATGTCTTTGATGATGACCCCTTTGTGGAACCCGGTTTTACCCGTGATCCGGTAGAGAAAGAAGTCGATGTAGCTATTATCGGTGGCGGCTTTGGCGGTTTATTGGTTGGTGCGCATCTCCGCGAAGCCGGTGTCGAGAGCATCTGCTGCATTGAAAAAGGCGGCGATTTCGGCGGTACCTGGTACTGGAACCGCTACCCCGGCGCCCAGTGCGATGTGGAATCCTATATTTATTTTCCACTGCTCGAAGAGCTCAACTATATTCCCTCTAAGAAATATTCCTTTGCACCGGAAATTTTAGCCCACAGTAAGGCCATCGCCGATAAATACCAGCTTTACGATAATGCCTGTCTGCAAACGGAAGTGACTGAAATTCACTGGGATGAAAGCATCTCGCGCTGGATTATTTCTACTAATCACGGCGATAAAATGAAAGCCCGCTATGTGGCTATGGCCAACGGTTTATTGAGCCGACCTAAATTGCCGGGCATACCGGGCATCGACTCGTTTAAAGGCCACACCTTTCACACTAGTCGTTGGGATTA
>JAHRWI010000015.1 GCA_019090225.1 Porticoccaceae bacterium | reverse complement strand
TAGCCCTCATGGCCTTTGAGAGTTCAGGGAAGTCATATCATCTCGACGCACAAATAAAAACTTAGATTTATAACTTGTATATGACCAGGGGTTTTGGATATGTCTGATGAAGAAAAAAGGAAGAAAGGGATCGCGTTTTTTAAAAAATTGGTGGCTGGCCAGAAACGAGAGCCATCTCTGGGCCGAGCGTCGGTACCTGAAAACTTTTCCCGTTACACCATGGAACACCTATTTGGTGATGTCTGGCAGGGCGATGATTTGCCCCTGGAGCTGCGTTCCTTAATCACCTGCACCATATTAGTTGCGCTCAACAGGGAGGCGGAGCAGCGTATCCATTTTCCTGGCGCTAAAAATCTGGGTGTCGAACGTGAGCAACTCGAGGCAATGATTACCCACGCTGCGCACTATGCGGGCTGGCCGGTGGCCGCCAGCGCTTTTCGGGTTTTGGGTGAAGTTTGGCCTCTAGAAGAGGAAGAAAAATAGGTTTTCCGCGTGGGACAGTATCTGACAGGAAAAGTCAGATACTGCGAGGCACTTGTTTGTAAAGGTTTATGCCACGAGGCTAGGAGTAGATAGCACCATGCCTCGAAAGCTGATCACAAAGTCTTCAATCTGGCCACTTGCGCGAGTGTGGAAATGCCGATGCCAGAACCTGGCCAGATCTTCGAGGCTGCTGCGTTGGGGTAATTCCTTATCAGTGCGTTTGTAGATAAGCCAGGCAATAGCGGTGGCATATTTGAGATTGCTGATCAGTTCTCCGTTGGGGTCCTTCAGGAAGCTACGTTGGCCGGCGAGGCCACGAATGGTGCTGGCTAACTCGGGCTGATTAATCAGGTATTTGTCCCAGACGGCCCGATGTGCTGCCGGCGAAATATGATAGATACCTGCTAGCCGACCTTCTTTCAGGTTTTGTCCGAGACCGGATTCCTGGGCAGCGGTGCCTAGTAATAAGTTTTCTCTGTCCAGAGACCAGTCACCCAATTCCTTCAAGGTCTCGCGAATAATGAAATGGCGGAGTTCGTTGGCTGAAAAAGTCATAGTTGATTCCGCTTATCGGAATTATCAGTTGCTGGGATTACTATTATAGTTTTCAATAATATCAGTATTATTAATAGATTACAGTAGTTAAGTTAAGTTAAAACTGGAAATAATATTTAACTTGAGATCAGTTTCTCATTATCGATGGTTAATAAATAATCAGTTGTCTGATGATCTTTAACGAAGTTATTCCCACCTTGGATCGTTGTTAGGAAGCAGGTTGCCAATCTTGAATAAAGTGGAAGTTTTAGTCGGCGATATTACCCAGCTTGATGTGGCGGTTATCGTTAACGCGGCAAACAGTCAATTAGCTGGCGGCGGTGGGGTTGATGGTGCCATTCACGAAGCGGCTGGGTATCGACAATTGCAGGAGGCCTGCGCTGTATTTGGCGGCTGTCCGACCGGGGATGTGAGGCTGACCCCGAGCTTTAACTTGCCCTCGAAAGCGATTATTCATGCGGTAGGGCCGATATGGCGGGGTGGAGAGCAAGGTGAGCCAGATACCCTGAGATCCTGCTATCGCAAGGCCATGGCGGTGGCCGCTAAAGAAGGTTTTGAGTCCATTGCGTTCTCGGCCATCAGTTGCGGTGTTTACGGATACCCCCATGAACTTGCGGTGGTGATCGCGGTAAATGAGGTTGTTTGCTGTTTAGCCCAGGATTCCACCGTTAAAAAAGTTATCTTCTGCTGTTTTGGTGAAGAGATGGCCGATCTATATCGTCAGCGCTTAAAGAACGCTACGGTATGATGTCCGCTGACTTGTTCACGGCTAAATAAGCTATTTGAAATTAATAATCATCCAGGATAATGCTGCTTCAATTACGAAAGGATAAAAAAATGAGCTCAGAAGAAACCATCAGCGCCCGTGAAATCACCCATATCAATTTGCAGCGGGCACTGGGTTATATAGAGTCGGTTGAGAACGGCCTGGCAAAGGTGCTCAACAATCCCAAGCGGGTGATTAGTGTGACTTTCCCTATTGAGATGGATGATGGTTCTATCGAGGTTTTCCAGGGCTGTCGAGTAGTGCATAGCAGAACCCTGGGGCCAGGCAAAGGCGGCATCCGCTTTCACCCGACGGTTGACCTTGATGAAGTGACTGCTCTTGCATCACTGATGACCTGGAAGTGTGCCCTCATAGAGGTGCCGTTCGGGGGCGCGAAAGGCGGTGTTATCTGTGACCCGAAGTGTTTATCTGAAGGTGAATTACGTCGTATCACTCGCCGGTTTATCTCCGAGCTTGGCGATAATATTGGCCCTCATATCGATATTCCGTCTCCTGATCTCTATACCAATGAGCAAACTATGTCCTGGGTTTACGATACCTACGATGTCATGCATCAGGGCAATAACAACCATGCAGTAGTTACTGGTAAGCCATTGTTGCTGGGTGGTTCTGAGGGACGTCGTGAGGCGACGGCGCGGGGCTGTCGTGATGTTACCGAGCACTTTATTGCCAAGGGACTGGTGCCTGAACTGAGGGAATTAGCCGGCGCACGGGTTGTAATCCAGGGCTTCGGCAATGTCGGTGCGATGGCAGCGCAGTTATTCCAGGAATCAGGAGCGATAATCATCGCGCTCAGTGATTCTCAGGGCGGTATTGTCGGAGAGGAGGGTATTGATTTAGCGGCGGCTACTGCTTATAAGGAGGAGCACGGAACCCTCGTGGGCTTGCAGGATACGATGAGTGTTACCAACGATGCGCTCTTAGAGCTGGAATGCGATATTTTAATTCCCGCTGCATTGAGCCAACAGATTTGTGCGCACAACGCCGATAAAATTAAAGCACGCATTGTTGTCGAGGCGGCTAATGGTCCTGTTACACCAGCAGCGGATCGAATATTGGCCAGGCGCAATATTTGGGTGCTACCGGATATTTTGGCTAATGCTGGCGGCGTCACGGTTAGCTATTACGAGTGGCTGCAAAATCTGGATAACAATCAATGGGAGCTCGAAGAGGTCAATGCCAGATTGCACAAGTGCATGCGCAAAGGTACTGACGCAGTGG
>JAHRWI010000003.1 GCA_019090225.1 Porticoccaceae bacterium | reverse complement strand
GTCTTGCATTGTCACTAGCAAGTTTAGCAATATCAGCCATTACCTTTGAGTCTCCTATATAAACTGCTAGCGACAATGCACCAATCACTTATCCCAGGCCAATGGCACCTTTTTCACCAAGCTCGCTAATAGCCTTATCGTCATAACCCAGATCACGGAGGATTTCTTCACTGTTGGCTCCAAGCTCCGGGCCTAGCTTAGCAGGCACTTTCGGCGAACCTTGCACCCAGAATGGGCTGTTGATTTGCTGGCCTCGGCCGGAATCATGACCTTCGACATCGATAATCATGTCGTTTAATAATGCCTGAGGATCATCGATCACATCTTCGAACGTGGCGACCGCGCTAAAAGTGACGGAATTTTCCCTGAGCCGTTGTCGCCATTGCTCGCAATCCCGCGATGCGAATACCTCCCTCAGAATCGGTGCCAATTCTCTACCGTGTTTATGGCGGTCTTTCGTTTTTGCAAATCGAGGGTCTTCGGCAAGGTCTGGTCGCTCAATTGCCTTAATAAATTTCGGCCAGTTTTTGTCTTCCTGCAAGACGATGATCGATAACCAGCGTTCGTCTTTGGTTTGATAATGATTGACCAGGGCATTACCCGGTGCCTGGGGGCGCATGCGCTTGGCTGGAGACGTACCGGCCAGTACGCCAGATAAGTTGCTGGACCCAGCCCACAGACCATTGGCCATCAAACTGCTATAGACTTTAGCGCCTTTACCGGTGCGCTCCCGCTGAAAAAGCCCCGTGACAATAGCCGCGTACAAGGTCATGGCACTGGGGTGATCCCCCATCGCCAGGGCAGGCAGGGTCGGTTCACTATCGGCGGTGCGAACAATATCCATCAGTCCGGTGCGCGCCCAGTAGGCATTGCCGTCGAAGCCTGGGGTGTTGGCATCATCGCCTTTCTCACCGTAGCCTGTAATTTGTGCATAAATAAGCTGGTCATTTCCCGGGGCCAGATCTTCGTGGCGGATTTTTAATTTCTCCAGGACTTTAGGCGGGAAGTTGGTAATGAGGACATCGGCCTCACTGACCAGTTTTTTGAGCACTTCATAGCCTTCTTCTGATTTCAGATCCAGAGCGATACTGCGCTTATTACGGTTATCCTGTTGCCAGGCATAGGGGAAATCCAGGGGCATGAAGGGAGGCCCCTTGTGAGCGTGGCGGAGTGGATCGCCCATGCCGGGTGTTTCTACCTTAATCACATCAGCACCGAAATCAGACATGATGGCACCGCAGCCGGGGCCAAAAATAAAGGTCGAAACTTCTATCACTTTAATGCCAGTGAGGATTGATTGCGCTTGTGTCATAGTATTTATCTCCGTATCAAAAAAATTACTCTATTTTTTAGTTGTTAGATTTAAATTGCCTGTCAGTTTTTTATGTAAGGTATTTAATTGGTTTTCTGTCTTTTTGAAAAACACGTTCACCGAGTGCCAGCTTTCAATGCAGCTTCCACCAGTGGCAATCGGTCATTGCCAAAATACATATCCTCGCCCTTCGTTGAGGCAGAATTCACAAACATGGTTGGGGAGCCAAAGCCGCCACGATCAATTAACTCTTCGGTATTGGCCCGCAGGCGATCCTTAACATCTGCTTCGGTAATACGCCGAAAAAATACTTCTGTATCAATACCTACTTGCTCGCAGATTTCGCTCAATATATCGCGCCGGGAAATATCCTTTAAATCCCCCCAGTAAGTCTCAAATAGCGCCCGAGCATAGGCTGGCAAGACATCCTCGTCGAGCGCCACAAAAGCGCCGCGCATACAGTCAACCGCGCGGACGGGAAATACTGTCGGCCAGGCTATGCTGACGCCGCAAAAAGCTGCCCAGTCCTGCAAATCTTTATCTGCATATTCAGCTTTGACCGGGTTGGGGTTAGCCCGCGCTTCATAAATATCCTGATTCACTGCGTTGAACACCCCACCCACTAAAATTGGCCGCCATTGAATGTCGGCCTTGGTTCTCTCGCACAGGGCTTCGATACGACTAAAGGCCAGGTAGGTCCAGGGGCTGGAGCAGTCAAAAAAGAATTCTAATGTCGACATCTTATGTTTTTATCCTGTCGTTTATGTGGCTGGCTGTTATTTTCAGGTAGCCATTTCCAGGTATTTACTCCCACGCAACCATTTCCATGGCTTTACTCCCAGGCAGCTATTTCCAGGCAGCTATTTCCAAGCAAAGACGGGCTGCTCCAGATGATCCACCCGCGTGTGCCGACCATGCAGGCAGACCTCGCGGAACTGATACATGACCGCAGCAGTGGGGGCATGAACAAAATTCTCCTCAACCAGCAAACGTATCACCGGGCGATCACTTTCTGGAATATCAAGAAACACCGGTGAATCTGGTCGATTAAGTTCAGTAAAACTGACCAGATGGATGGACTCCACCTCATCCGGGTTGGCCTGCATGGTCGCACCCAGACCCGCCCAGACCACCACGGGGGTAATCAGATAACCTGATCGTGTCTGGTAGTCATCAAGCAGGCCAATGACATTTTCCGGCGGCAAATGCAGATCGATCTCTTCGTGGGTTTCTCGCAACACGGCTTCGACCGGGGTCTCACCCTCATCTATACGGCCTCCCGGCAGGGCCCACTGACCTTTATGAGCCCGCAGTTTCGATGAGCGCCGGGTAAGAATAATGGCACCCTCGCCCTCTTCCGTGGCAACCATCACCAAGCCTACGGCAGCGTGTTTTAAGCCTTCACCCGACTGATTTTGGGCCGCAAAGTCCTCGACTCTGTCCGTCACCGCCTGCCTTAAGGCCGTATTTACCTGATACTCCAAGTGCTTCCCCTGCTGTTATTTTTTAGCCCTGAGCAAAATATACTCGCTCAAAGCGTTCGCGCCAAACATTAAACTCAGCCTATACTGATGCCAACAATAATTCACCGCATCATTCAGACAGCACTTTATTCAAACAACGCTTTATTCAAATAAGGCATCATTCAGACAGCACTTCATTCAAACAATAAGCAATAGGGGTATCAAAATGAGTAATCCGGAACTTAAACACGTGCTCGACGGCTACAAGGTGCTGGATTTCACCCACGCCCTGGCCGGACCAACGGCCACTCGACTGATGGTCGAAATGGGCGCAGAAGTCATCAAGGTTGAAATACCACCGGTGGGCGATATGACCCATTCCTTCCCGATGGTTCGCAACAAACGCAGTGCCTTTTATATTCAGCAAAATCGGGGCAAGAAGAGCCTGTTTATCGATGTGAAAAAACCCGAAGGCCTGGCCATCATTAAGGATATGATCAAGGAAGTGGATGTCCTGGTACAAAATTTCGCGCCCGGTGCCATCGGTCGTATGGGGCTCGACTGGGAGACCGTATCCGCAATTAATCCGAAACTGGTGATGTGCTCAATCTCCGCCTTTGGCCAGACCGGCCCCCTGGCCGAGCGCCCCGGTTACGACTTTATCGCCCAGGCAATATCCGGGGTCACTCATATGATTGGCGACCCGGATCGAGCCCCATCAATACCAGGTCTGGGTATTGGCGATGTTATGACTGGCGTCCATGGCCTGGGGGCCATCGCCTGTGCATTGCTGTATCGCGAAAAAACCGGCCGGGGTCAGCATCTCGACATCTCCCTGTTAGATAGCTATTACCATTGTCACGATCTCAACGTGGCGCTTTACAGCGCTTCCGATGGCAAGATTAACCCTAACCGTTCAGGATCGCAGATTGCCGCAGGCGCGCCGCTCGGTTTATTCGAAGGTAAGGGTGATGATGAATTTGTCGCCATTGCCTGTGCCACCAATCGACAATGGCGACAATTGTGCTCAGCTATGGATAGAGAGGATCTCGCTCGGCACCCGGAATATACCGACAACAGTGACCGGGTTCGTAACAGGCCGGCAATCATCAGCCTGATTAACGAGTGGATTGCCAGCCACGACACCACCGCTGAGGCCCTGGCCAAATTTGACGAATACCGGGTCCCTTATGCGCCGGTGCTGGATATTGGCCAGACCGTTAATCATCCCCATCACCGGGAACGCGGGACAGTACGGAAAATCCAGGATGAGGAGTTCGGTGAATTTGATGCGCCGGGCTTTCCGTTTCGGTTTTCCGATTTTCCTGAGCAACTGGACCTCCGAGCTGCCCACCGAGGTGACCACAACGCCGAGATAATGGCAGATTATTTAGGTATGTCCGATGCTGACATACAGGCGCTGGAGGAACAGGGCATTCTGGTTACCGAGCAAACCAAGCATCTTGCCAAACAAAAGGCCTCCTGACCCGAGGTCTACACCACGGCAAACCACGCCAGGCCACGCGATAATTTAACTAATAGAATCTGCTACCAACTAGCAACAACCCCCTCAATCACCTGGGACAGGAGTAAACACCATGGCTGATACAGCCGCTGAAACCACTAGCTACGAAACCATCACGGTAAGAAATGAAGGCGCGATCCGTTATTTCACTCTAAACCGACCAGACAAACTCAATGCCATGAGCCAGCTCTTATCGGATGAACTATCGGCTGCACTAAAGGCAGCTGATCAAGACCCCCAGGTCGCCGTCATGGTCATCGCCGGTGAAGGTCGCGCCTTCTGCGCCGGTGCTGATCTTTCCGATATGGGCGAATCGCCCAGCTCCCGAGAGATAGCAGGCAGCATTAATCACAGCATCGCTTTTTATCAACAGATGGTGACGTTGAACACACCGATGATCGCCGCAGTGCAGGGCTACGCTCTGGGCGGCGGCTGTAATCTGGCCATTAGTTGCGACATGGTGGTGGCTGCCGACAACGCGGTATTTGGCTATCCGGAAGTCAAGCTGGGTATGCCCGCCGCAGGCGTGTCTCCACCCCTGGTTCATCAGATTGGCCGCAAGGCAGCGTTCGAGTTGCTGGTACTGTGCGAAAACATCGACGCCCAAAAGGCCCTGGAATTTGGCATGATCAATCGCATTGTCGCCCCGGATCAATTGATGACCACGGTGACAGAAATAGCACAAACATTGGCAGGTTATGACCACGATGCCCTGTGGCTAACCAAACAACTGATCCGCCGCTGCGCCGATATGTCCTTGCCCGACGCCCTGGAGTTGGGTCGTGATATTGGCCTGTCTGCGGGTATGTATAAATAGATAAATCAAATAGTTATAGAACTAATATAATCTACTTTATAACTAACAATATAAAACACCAAGCGAGAATAGCCCTATGAAAGTCTATGAGATACAAACCAAAGGTATCGATGCCCTGGTCCTGACGGAAAGAGAGTCTGCACCATTAGGCGCTGGCCAGGTGCGGGTTCGGATTAAAGCATCCTCCTTAAATTACCGGGATTTACTCACCGTCATATACGGCGGTATGGGCGGCAAGCTGCCACTGATACCCAACTCCGACGGCTGCGGTGAAATCATCGAAACCGGATCGGCAGTAACCCGTTTTAAAACCGGCGACCGGGTGATTACCACCTTCTTCCAACGTTGGCTTGACGGTGAAATAACCGCTGATGTCATGCGTAGCTCACTGGGTGGCGCCGTAGATGGCGTACTGGCGGAAGAAGTGGTGCTCGACGAACTGGGTGTTGTCGCCCTGCCCGAGCACATGAGTTTTGAAGAAGGCGCGACTCTGTCCTGCGCAGCATTAACCGCCTGGCAATCCATGGTCGTTAAGGGCGGCATCAAGGCCGGCGATATTGTCCTGGCGCTTGGCACTGGCGGTGTATCCATATTCGCCCTGCAATTTGCGGTTATGCACGGCGCACAGGTGATAATCACCTCCAGTAGCGATGAAAAACTTGAACGAGCCAAAGGGCTCGGTGCCTGGCAAACCATTAACTACAACACCGACCCCGACTGGCAAAAAACTGTCCTCAAACTCACCGACGGTCTGGGCGTTGATCAGGTGCTTGAAGTCGGCGGCGCTGGCACCCTGGAGAAATCCCTCACTGCGACCCGTTTTGGCGGCATGGTCGGGCTAATCGGCATCCTCTCAGGCGTTGGTGGTGCGATAAATCCCGATGCCGTGCTACGCAAGTCTATTAACTTGCAGGGTATTTACGTCGGCAGCCGCGCCATGTTTCAGGATATGAACCGCGCTCTGTCAGCCCACCAGACTAAACCTATCATCGATCAGCACTTTGATTTTGATCAGGCCCCGGATGCTTACCGCTGTCTGGAACAGCAAGGGCATTTTGGTAAGGTGGTAATTCGTTACTAATGGGCTTAGCTATCCTTAACAACAACTAAGCTTAATGGCAGGTGCCATTAACGACAGCCCGCTTTAACTAGAGATAGCTTTGAGGATAATGACTTAGACGATGCTCACTCAGGATATTAACTGTCCTGGGTGAGTTCGGCAGGGTTCTTGTCGAGTTCTTCACCCAGCATCGCCGGATCAATCGAGATGCCAAATACAATTTTCGCTTCCAGATAATCCTCAGAATGTAGCGTTCGCGGCGGCACGATCATTCGCGTACCGGGGCCACAGACATATTCAATGCCACTGGCCACATCAGTTATCTTCAGCTGGCCTTCTAATATATAGACCTGCGAATAAAACTCGTGCCAGTGAGCATCGGCCTGCCTGGGCTCCACATCAACTTCTAAAAGCCAAAGATTGGCCGCCTTAATTTCTTCGATAGCCTGCTCTTTGCCTGTAAACGCGTTTTCAGTGACTATCATTGACATGGGCTTCTCCTTTTATTCTTGTTGTGGTTGGTATATTTTTTGTGATTTTTTTATTCGAGCTGGGCCTTTATTTTTAAGTGCTTTATTTTTTAGCCTCTTCACTTCTCAAGCCCTGTAGATTTAAAATCCTGCACTTTTTAAGCTCTCACTTTTTAAGTAAGGGAGCCATCATGCGCTGGGGTTCGTCAGTTTCATAGGCTGCGGCCAGATAGTCAATGCCCAGCTTTATACCCTCTGAAGGACTGAGGTTTTCCCAGGCATTAATCAATTCTTTTTGGGCTCGTACTGCCAGTGGTCCGGCAGCGACAATCTGAGCAACGCGTAATTCGACAGTTTCATCCAGCGCACCTTCTTCGACCAGGGTGTCAATAAAACCCATGGCCTGACCTTCGTCGGCATTATAGTTAGCGCTGGTCAATAGCATCTCGCGGGTCTTACCCCAACCTATCAACATGGGCAACAGGGCCGCTTCGATGACGGAGGGCAGACCCACTTTCACTTCGGGCATACCGAAAATCACTGAGCTGTCGGCAACACGAAAATCGCAGGATGCAGCCAGCTCAACCCCGGCACCGAGGCAATAGCCTTTCATGCGCGCAATCACCGGCACCGGACAATCCCGTACCGCCTGACAGGCAAGGTGTAAACGGGTTATAAATTCCCGTCCGGTCTGCGGCGTCAACCCATCCAGCTCTGGCAAAAATGCACCGCCAACGAAGGCGCGCTCGCCCGCACCACTAATCACCACAACACGCAGCTGGTCATTGGCTTTTAGCTCAGAAAATATCTCTCCTAGATCAGCCATCATGACACTGCCGATGGCATTCATTTTTTTCGGGTGGCCCACTTCTATCCAGGCAACTTCAGCACCGCACTCACGGGTTTCGATACGACAGGTGGCACTACTGTTGTCGTCCGGGTGCATAATTATCTTGCTGTTATTTTTTTGTATCATTTCAGCTTCTTTTCTCGATTGGTTTATGGGCTAAGTTATAGAATGATTTATGGGGCGAGTTATTAAGCAAAGTGATTTTTATTATAGCTAATTTTAGGCGCTGCCTGTTTGAACCATAAAGCCTTTGGGGTAAGGTGTCGTAGAACGTTGAATCTCAGCAGCAGGAGTTTACTGAGGGGTTAAAAACCAGGCTAACTTGAGCTGCCAGCTATTTAACTGTCTACAATTAACTGCCTAGCACTAAGTGCCAACCACTAACTCCCTACCACTTAACAACAAAATAAAACACGCACCAACAAGCCTATGAAAAACAGCCAAGAAGCCCAATTTTGTAATGATGCCTTTTATCAGGCCTTTCTGGAACGCAATATAAACGCAATGAATAATGTCTGGGCAAAAAACACGCCTCTGCTTTGTCTTCATCCGGGTGGACACGCGCTCACCGGGCGACAGGACGTCATTACCAGTTGGCAGAATATCCTCAGTCACCACACCTGCCCTCGTATTATTCATAAAATCGATAAGGTAGTGAGCTACGAAAACATGGTGATGGTGACTTGCTACGAATGGGATGAACGCCAACCCGACAACCTGCTGCTGGCCACCAATGGCTTTAGCCGAGAAAATGGCCAATTTAGAATGGTCTTTCATCAGGCTGGTCCAACCAATATTGGCCCTATTGAGCGAGATGAAAAACCCGAGCAGGCCAGGCACTAGGCTTACAGCCTCATCGCCCGCACACTCAATGCAATAAAAGCTGATATGTCACATTAAGCCCGCCATAAACTCCCCATAACAAAGAGTCTATTTAAGCGATCGAAAAATCTTTTCCCCAGTATCCCTGCGAATATCGGCCTTCACCTGCGCAAAAGCCTTAGCGTCGAGCTTTTGTAAATCCTGAGCGATTTTCGAAGTACGGGCCAACAAGGCTTCCTCACTTACTACTTCGTCAAGAAAGCCGATGTCAGCAGCTGCTTCCGGATCATATAAAGTCGCGTTGAGGGTAGCCTGCGTCAGGCGGCGATTATCGAGTCTATCCCTGGCCAGCTCCCGCCCAAATACCGGCAGGCGGAGACCAATCGATGTTTCGTTCAAGCCGATTTTATAATCACCCAAAATACCAAGCCGGTAATCCGCAGTTAAAGCCAGCAACGCGCCTGCAGCAATAGCGTGGCCGGTACAGGCAATCACCACCGGCTGGGGATGCGTATAAGCCTTGTGCATAAGTCGCGCACCGGCATTAACCATGGCGTCTCGTTGTTCCGCCGTACCATTGATGACCTTCAGATCAAAACCGGCACAAAGTAAACCTGGGCGACCAGTAATGACTGCCACGTCAGCCTCTTCAAGCGCCCGATCAAGATTCTCGGTGAGAGCCTCGCTCATTGATACGCTCATGGCATTAGCCTTGCCATCATCCATAGTCAAAAAGGCAATCCCGTCTTCTAATCGATAGTACACGTAGTCAGTCATAGCATAATCCTCCCAGGTAGACCTATGTATTGTGTTTCGGGCGTAACGAAATACCCGTAGATTGTAGCGCCGGTTTTTTCCACTAAATCTCGTCGGCAATAAACCGGTGGTCAATAAACGCCGTAGTCCATAGTAGCCTTTCACTCTGTAACAAAAGCCGTAGCGACACCAGCATCAATATGCAATAAGTCCAACAAATAGTTATCGATGCAAACACCACCAACAGAAAGCCTGCTGTAGGCTCAATTCGAGCTATTCTTTGCAAGCGACACGCAGTACAGTATAAAAGCCAGACGTCGAAATGAGCCATGTTTGCGAAAAATAAATAATGAATAACAAAGT
>JAHRWI010000379.1 GCA_019090225.1 Porticoccaceae bacterium | reverse complement strand
CGAGATCTACACTCGACTAGTCGTCGGCAGCGTCAGATGTGTATAAGAGACAGTAGCAAGACTTCCCATTAGGTATACCGACAGGCATCTATCACCAAGAGTGTCTTGTGCTGATAGGGATATATCATTGACCAAGGATTTAACTGAATGATTGTTCGTCTTCACTATCGACCTCTTTGAAGAATATAACCGCTTATTATAAAACTACCGGCACTATATCACTTTGGCATCCTATCTCAGGACGTGTAACGCTGGTCGATTCACGGTTTTGCGCCTTACAACACCCTTCGCTCTCTGTTGACTACTTAGCGGTGGGCAGATAACTTAGCTCGCTACGGTTCTTCCCTATAACTAATCGACAATAATTACCCCAAAATAATTACTCCTTACACTACGAGGCTACTATGAGTAACGACGCGGTCAAACCCTTCAAGATAGCTGTTAGCGACGAAATACTGGACGACTTAAAACAACGGCTGGCCAACACCCGCTGGCCGGAGAAAGAAACTGTCGATGACTGGTCTCAGGGTATCCCCCTTGCCTACACCCAGGAGGTCTGCAAATACTGGCTGGAAGAATATGATTGGCGTGCTCGCGAAGCCCTGCTAAATCGCTATGATCAATTTACCACTGAGCTGGATGGCATCGACATTCACTTTATCCATGCCCGCTCGCCCCACGCGAATGCCCGGCCTTTGGTCATGACCCACGGCTGGCCTGGTTCTATCGTGGAATTTCAGAAGGTGATTGGCCCGCTGGTTGATCCGGTGGCTCACGGTGGTGACGCGGCGGATGCTTTTCATGTGGTTTGCCCCACCCTGCCCGGCTATGGCTTTTCTGGCAAGCCGAATAAAGCTGAGTGGGATGTTGTCAAGATTGCTGCGGCCTGGAATAAGCTGATGCTACGCCTTGGCTACGACAAATACTTTGCTCAGGGCGGCGACTGGGGCGGTCTGGTTACCGCGAATATCGGTATGCAAAATCTGGGTAATTGCGAGGCGATTCATCTCAATATCGTTATCGTTGAACCTGACCCAGCCACCATGGACGACCTGAGCGATCTTGAAAAAAGCGCATTGGCTGGCACTAAACATTACTTCGACAACGACTCTGGTTATTCCAAACAACAAAGTACGCGGCCGCAGACCGTGGGCTATGGCCTGACTGATTCTCCGGCCGGACAGCTAGCCTGGGTTCTTGAGAAATACTGGTCCTGGATGGACTGCGATGGCCATCCGGAAAATGTGGTGAGTCGCGACGAGTTGCTCGACAACATTATGCTTTACTGGTGCACCGCTAGCGCTGCTTCTTCCGCTCGGCTCTACTGGCATAGTTTTAATGATTTATCGACCGATGAAATTATTCTGCCCACAGGTTGCAGCGTTTACCCGAAAGAAATCTTTCGTGCCTCGCGCCGCTGGGCCGAGCGCCGTTATAAGAATTTGATTCACTGGAGTGAGTTGGAAAGGGGCGGGCATTTTGCGGCTTTCGAGGTACCAGAGGTTTTTATCAATGAAGTGAGGGCTTGTTTTCGGGCTATGCGCTAGCTAGCAATCTCCACCTAATCGATGCCAAGCCCCAATCAAAGTTAAGCTAGCTAAAAACCAAAAAACCACATAAAACCACATAAAACCGGGGCATCACGATGGATACAGAAAACGACAACCCCGGATTTTTCGACCTGGTAAACAGCGTTCGTGCGATGCGCCGTCTAAAACCTGATCCTGTGCCCAATGATTTATTAGAGAAGGTTTTAGAAGCCGGTGTACAAGCGCCATCGAGCATGAATAGCCAACCCTGGGCTTTTGTTGTATTGCGCGATAGCGCGGCCAAACAGTGGTTTGCTGATCGTTACAAAACCGCTATCGACTTCGCCCTGGCTGGAACAGATATCAGTAGTGAATCGAACTCCAGCTTAGCCAAACAGTTGCGTGCGGTGGAATATCAAAAAAACCACATCCACGAATTCCCTGTGCTATTGCTGGTCTGCGGAAAACGGGACTGGCCTTTCAAGGTGCCAGAAAGTGAACGGCTGGGTAAAGCGCCGCCAAGTTATGGTGCCGTCTACCCCTGCGTACAAAATATATTGCTGGCCTGTCGGGCGGTGGGGCTGGGTGCGGCGCTGACCACGATGCATCAGTTGTTTGAGGATGAACTCCAGGAGCGATTTGAAATCCCAGAGGATTACGGCGTGGTGGTGACCATCCCGATCGGCTTCCCTATGGGGAAATTTGGTTCGGTATCAAGAACGCCAGCTAAACAGGTAACCTACTTTGACCGCTGGGGCCAAACCGCCGGGTAAACATAAACCGACTAGTGTTAATAGAAGGGACTAAGCTCAGCTGATCAGCAAGATTGACTTAGCCCCTCTTAGTGAGCACTTAATAGCAAGTGCTCAAACGCCTTTTTAGCCTTTCATACCGCTAGCCGCACTGGTTGCGTGCAAACTCGCTTTAGCACTGGGCCTAGCGTCCATTCGTGCAAACCAGGTATTAATATTGTTCAGCCCTGGATCGATAGGCTGACCAACACCTTGGGCAAAATCCATACAGCAATAGAGAATCATATCCGCGAGACCAACATTGTTACCGCCGATGTAGTCCTTGCCTGCAAGAAGATTATCCAGCCACTTAAGCTGATCCTGAGCCTTGGCCTTCAGGCCATCGGCCGCTTCAGGTATGCAATACAGCCGGTCTTTAAATAAACCCAGACCTTCAGAGTAACGAAAACCGTTGTACATGTGCTCGGTAATACCCAGCTCAATACGACGCACCCACATACTACTCGCAGCTCGACTCTCCGGCGTATCACCAACAATAACTGGCGTAGGATATTTCTCTTCCAGGTACTGACACATAGTGGTGGTTTCGGCAATAACGGAACCATCGTCCAGCTCCAGCGCTGGCATTTGTCCACCGGGGTTTCTATCGGTAAATTCTTTCTTACGGTTATCACCGCCGAGTAAGTCAAGCTCTTCTGTCGGTAGTTCTATGCCTTTTTCGGCCATAAACATGCGGACCATACGGGGGTTTGGGCCAAAAGAATCGATTAGTTTCATGGTTTACTCCATTGTTATAGGTTGGTTTTGTATTCAGCTTAGCGTGCGGCTCAAGGTTCGATCAGCCAGTCTAAAATACCGGGGCATACTAGCATTGATAATCACCTTCGACACCTCGGAGAGAGCGATACTAAAAAGGCAAGACAAAACTTTTTGCGAGGCATAGGTCTGTCGTGGAACTAGTCTGTATTACAATATCCGAACAATTTATGAAAACCTGAAGAGAGACAGAGAGGAACCATGGACGAGCAACAAAATGATATAAATTACGGGCCACTTACTGGCCTTATTGGTTCATGGCAAGGCGACAAAGGCATTGACCTCGCCCCGGAACCGGATGGCGAAGAAAGCCATGCCTATTATGAAGCACTAACTTTTGAAGCCGCCGGTGATGTCACTAATGCAGGCAAGCAGACTCTCGCTGTGTTGCGCTACCATCAAGTTGTGCAGCGAAAAATCGATGACGCCGTTTTCCACGATGAAACCGGTTACTGGATGTGGGATAGCAATACAAACACGATCATGCATTCCTTAACGATACCCCGAGGTCTTGCGTTATTAGCGGGAGGTCAAGGGCCAGAGCAAAATGAGGACGGGCCAACACACACTGGAACAGTAAAGCTGGAGGTCTCCGCAAAAATCGATGATCCCTACTGGTCTATCGTGCAATCGCCCTTTATGCGAGACAATGCCAAAACCCTTGCCTTCACACACGAAATCACCCTTGAGCAGGATCGTCTCAGTTACTCAGAGACTACTACCCTGGATATTTATGGACGTATTTTTGAACACACTGATCAAAACGAATTGCTTAGATGCTAAAGCACATTAGTTTTTCTGGCGCTTAAACGCAGGGGAATCCACAAGCGAATAAAATACCAGGATCAGGCCTTGAGCAAAGCTACTTTATCTTGGTACAAAATAATTCATACAGTTTCTGTGGCATTTCAAGGTCACCGGCTTCCCAGCGTTGCCACGTCCCCTCGCTGACGTGAACTATGTAGGCGGCCTGTAGTTGAGTTAGGCCGTGGCTTTCTCGTAAGGTTTTTAATTGTTCCGGGGTAGGATTAATTTCGTTTATTTCCTGGCTACGTTCGCTCAATTTTGCTTGCATATCGTCTTAACTCCTATAACGTGAGGCCATGATCTTAGATCTGAAGCCCTTAACCGGTTTCACAACAGTATGGCCTGAGCTCCTACCGATCTCTTTGATCAGACGCAAAGAAAAAAATATTAGACCATGCAATCTGGCCTACCTGTTGTCAATCCTTTCGTCTCAGCATCAAAATCTACTCAGGCATCAAAACCTGGGCAAGAGCCAAGACCTAGGCAGGCACCAAAACAGTGACATCACCCGAACACCAGGTTTGCGTGAGGCTATATTTCTTGATCTTCCAGCCCTCATCGCTTCGTACCATGTAGTAGCTGTAGTAGCCGCCAATCAGATAATGCCGCTCCGTACCATCGGCTTGTTTGTGCATGTGTTGGGCCTGCAAATAGGATCGGCTTTTAGCGGTATTGCCATCAATTTCATGGCTGTGATTAGTGATTATATGTTGGGTGGCAGTCAGCGGTTCAATCAATTTCGCGGCAGCGGCAACCCATTTGTCGGCACCATGACAGACCTTGCCCGGTAAGACGCCGGTAAAATCCGCCTCCAGGTCATCGCTAAAACAACTGCGAAAAAGCACCCAGTCGCGTTGATCCACACCTGCGGCATAGTTATTAAGGACATCGCTTAATTCAGCGCGATCCTTGAGTATTTGCAAGTTCATTTCCGAGAAATTACTCATTATAATCTCCTGTTAAAGTTGTTATATTTCTTGAAGTTAGATAATTTTTATAATGCTATTAATCACTAATAAGTGACTATTTGACAAGCACCTCATCAGCAAGACCATCTAGCTCCCTGAGGATGTCATCCAGCTCCAGATGCTTGATCCACAGAATTACTCGCCCGGCGCCGACTTTATTGAGCGCATCCAGCTGCTCAGGGCTGCGAAATTGTCCATGCATACCAAACACGGTGAAATCGATGCTTGCAGGGTCTCGATCAACTGCTGCCGCTAAGGATTTTATTTCCTGCACACCAGCAGCAAATTGCTCGACACTGTCGACCACCGGCATCCAGCCGTCGCCCCACTCCACCACCCGCTTAAAGGCTAACTTACTGCCGATATTGCCCAAAAGAATCGGCGGGTGGGGCTTATGAGCCGGTTTCGGAAAACAGCGCACCGGCGGAAAATCCACATACTTGCCGTGGTATTCAGATTCCTCGTCCTGCCACAGCACCTTCATCGCGGCAATGTGATCCTTGACCTGGGACCATCGATGATCAAAATCACCGCCGAGAATCTCGCACTCCTCTCGGTTCCAGCCCGCGCCAATACCAAACAGGAAACGTCCACCGGAAGCATCGTCCAAAGTTGCTATCTGCTTGGCCATCAGCAGCGGGTTGCGCTCTGGCACCAGACAGATACCAGTGCCCAGCTTGAGGGTTCTGGTGGTCGCCGAAGCACGGGACAAGGCGATTAAGGGGTCGGGAATCTGCCATAGCGTGCGCGGGGGCTTGGCGCCCTTCTTGACTCCAGGATAACCGGTACTGGATTCAACCGGCAGGATTGTATGATCTGGTAGCCAGTAGGATTCAAAGCCCAAATCTTCCGCGTGTTTAGCAACGATGGCAGGATCTGCATCGCTGTTGGCCAAAACCTGAGTAATACCGATTTTCATAATCCATCCTCACGACTTACCCCTAAGGGCAGTAAATTTATAGTTATTGCCAGGAAGTGTAGTTCAGGAGCTGAGGATGTAACAGCAGATTGGATTACCTAACCCACAACGTAAGCGCTTTTGGTGCCCTGGCTTATGGAAAGTTTTGTCTAAAAAGAGTTTATTCTGCCCAGGATAGACAGTGGTTTTAAACCCGCTTAGTTCTTAGACCGGCTCGATTTTTAATTTACTTATATTTTTAATTCACTTATAAAAGACCATGTTCTCGCTTATATCGCTCGACCAGCAAGACACGGTTTTCTGTCGCTGGATGAGTTGATAAGAACTCTGGAATAGATTCTGAGTAGTGCCGTATATCCTTAGAATCGGAGTTTTCAGCAACTGGTTTATTACAACTCTCGTTACTTCCTGAGTCAGAATGGCTGTCTGGTTCAAGATAAAACGCTTCCAGGCGCTCCCTCATGTTCGAAAAATGGACTAGATCAATGCCTGCATCGTGCATCT
>JAHRWI010000378.1 GCA_019090225.1 Porticoccaceae bacterium | reverse complement strand
TGCAACGCCACGGCGCGCTGGTCGAAAGCCTGCTCGATATGCAAAACGACACCCGCCTGCTGATTATGGGTCGTCTCGGTGAAAGTCATGCCGGGCAAGCATTGGCCGTGGGTGGCCAGTTGGAGAGCGTGATTCGCGCGGTACACAAACCCATCCTCATCACCCTCGATCAATTCACCCCGCCGAGCAATTTCATGATTGCCTACGATGGCCGCAGTGTCACTCAGAACGTACTCGACACACTGATTGGCAGTCCCTTGCTCAAGGGGCTGCCCTGTCATCTGGTCGCGGTCAATAACACCAACCTTGATCGCGGCCCCGAACTACAGGCCGCTGCCGACAAACTCATCGAAGCCGGATTTGCCGTTAGCTCTACTGTGCTCCAGGGTGAAGTGCAGTCAGAACTACAGCTCTATCAGCAAGAACATGGCATAGAGCTTATGGTCATGGGCGCCTACGGCCACTCCCGCATTCGCCGCCTGTTCCTGGGTAGCAATACTATGGATATGGTCAGTAGCAGCAGCATCCCGCTGGTTATTGTTCGGTAATAGATTGCTCGGTAGCAAATGTTCACTAGCTAGCCGAGGGTTGGGAAGTCCAGGCTCGTCGCCTATTCGCGCTTATGCCCTGTCTCCACCAGATCAAAAGCTGCGCTTGCCAGTGCTTCCACATCGCCAGCCTTTCCGGTCAGTAGTTCGAAGTTGCCAGAATCATCCTTCACACCCGCCTGCACCGCAGGCCGTGCGCCAATGACGTCGAGCCAGCGTTTAAGGTGGGGGAAATCATCCACCGGCACTCCGGCCCAGAAATGAATACGCACCCAGGCCCAGTTGGCCATATCGGCGATGGAATAATCACCGGCCAGGTATTCGTGTTTAGCGAGGTGGCCATCGAGTACACCGAATAGCCGCCGAACCTCAGCTTGAAAACGGTCGATTACCACAGGGATTTTTTCCGGGAAGTAGCGGGAGAAAATATTTGCCTGGCCCATCATCGGGCCAATGCCACTCATCTGGAACATCAGCCATTGCATCACCTCAGCCCGGCCCCGTGGGTCGGCGGGTAGAAATCGACCGGACTTTTCGGCGAGGTAGATCATGATCGCGCCCGACTCAAACAGGGTGAGGGACTCGTCAGTACCGTCACCCGTATCGACAATCACCGGAATCCGACCGTTGGGATTAAGTTTTAAAAACTCGGGCTTCTTCTGATCCCCCGCCATAATATCGACGTAATGCTCGGTGTAGGGAATCGCCATTTCGTCGAGGGCGGCTATTTCTTCCAGGATGATGGATGCCTTCCAGCCGTTCGGGGTTGAGCAGGTGTAGAGTTCGATCATTGAGTTTTCCTGAGCTGTGCTTGTTTTAAAGGGTCAAGTTTTTAAGGGCTAAGTTTCAACGGGCTAGGTTTCAAAGGACTAGGTTTCAAAGCGCCAAGCTATCACACGTAGCCGAATGATCCAGGCTGCTATCTTGCATTTTTCAGCCGCAAAAATGCACAATCGATTGTTGGCAGAATCAATGTCCCCAGCTTGATCATTTGGGTAAGATAAGCCGGAAAATAATTTCACAAAAATAACACCGCCAAATTCGAACTTAGTTTTTAGTCTATTTTTAATCTGAAGAAGGGAAATAAACCATGGAATACGTAAGTCCAAGTGAAGTAATCAATGGGGACGGTCTGCGTCTCGCACTCGTCCAATATATGCCTAGCCCCTGGGGGCAGGCCACCAAGGCCATGATGGAATACAAAGGCTTGAGTTTTATCATTGCACCCTGGGAAGGTGGTGGTGCTAATGAAGAGCTGGTCGCCTGGACAGGTAATAACAATGGCGCGCCCATCATCGCCTGGAATGATGAAGCACCCATTACGCGCTGGGACGACATCCTGTTTTTGCTTGAGCGGCTCGCCCCTGAACAGCCACTGATCCCAGATTCAAGACGAGATCGAATGCGAGTGCTCGGACTTTCCCACGAAATATGTGGGCAATTGGGTCTGGCCTGGAACCGGCGTTTAAGCATGTTCGCGCCCATGGTGGCGTCCGGGCAAGCGCCAGAAGGCTTTGTGCTGATGGCAAAAAAATACGGCTCCACAGAAGAAGACGTAGCCCGCGCTGACGAACGGCAAATCGCGACCCTCAAGGTACTGGCAGGTATCCTAAAAGCACAACAGAGTGCCGGGAGTAACTTCTTTATCGGCGATAGTGTCACCGCTGTTGATTTTTATTGGGCAGCGTTTAGCAATCTTTTCGATTTGTTGTCGCCGGAGAAGTGCCCAATGCCGGAGCAGGCCAGGCCGATGTTTAGCAGCATGGCGGACAGTGTGCGTGCAGCGGTTGACCCTATTTTGGTCGAGCACCGTGATCGAATTATGGCGGCTCACTTTAAGATTCCAATGGAGATGTGACGACCCTGTACCTAAACGTAGTGCTAAGAACGTGCTATTAAGACGGCCTGCTTAGAAAAGGCTGTTTTAAGCGTGGAACGTCGTTAGCCAAACATGGGGACTCAACATGACTAAAGTGGCAATCATTAGCGGCGTCGGCCCCGACCAGGGCATGGGGGCACAACTGGCGCGACGCTTCGCCGGTCACGGGCTTCATGTGTTTGTAGCAGGACGAACACAAAGCAAACTCGACGCCGTCGTTGCTAGCATTAATAGCGATGGCGGGCAGGCCACAGCTGTGGTCGCCGATGCTACCGACGAATCTGCCACCGTCGAATTATTTAAACAGGCCCGCACCCGTGGCCCCATTGACCTGGTGATCTATAACACTGGCAATAACACACCGGGCCGTTTCGAAGACATGAGCGCCGAATTTTTTGAGAAGAGCTGGCGGGTCTGCTGCTTAGGTGGTTTTCTCTACGGCCGCGAAGCCATCAAGAATATGAAGCGCGATGGCGGCGGCACTATTTTGTTTACTGGTGCCAGCGCCTCCATGCGTGGTCGAGCAAACTTCGGTGCCTTTAACTCATCAAAAGCCGCCCTGCGCATCATGGCCCAGGCGATGGCTAAGGAGTGTGGGCCGGAAGGCATTCACGTCGGTCACGTTGTTATCGATGGCGCGATTGACGGCGAGAAAATCAACAAGGGCTGGCCGGAATTTGCCGAAAGACTCGGCGAAGACGGCATGATCGATATTCAGGCCATCGTTGACGGCTTTGAATATCTCTATAAGCAGCCACGGCGCGGCTGGTCCTTCGAAGTGGATGTGCGTACCTCTATTGAGGTGTGGTAGCCTCACCCGATATAAATAAAAGATGAGAGTTTGGGTATGCTGCCCTCATCTGATATGAGCGAAGATTAAGCATAATAAAAATTAAATGGCTTTATCGCTGGAGGGACGTGATGCGAGACTTTGACACGGCGATCGCCGAAGCAGCTCAAGGGGACGAACCCAATAAATGGCGTCTCGAAACGCCTGGAGTTGAAGGCTGGGCTAAAACGCCCAGGCCAGGTAATCCAAACAAATATCTGATGATTTCCGTCGATGGTCATATGAATGAAGATCGGAATTTTCTCGATGGCCGTCTAAGCAAAAAGTTTCAGGCCCGGATTCCCCGAGTGGTCACAGACGAAAAGGGCCAGCGCTGGGCGGTCAACGAGGGCGGACGACGTATCAAGGTTCGCGCCAATCTTATGAAAGGTGTGGACGGTCTTCGTGCCAGCGCGCCGGATAATCCCGTCGAGCGACTGGCAGCCATGGCGGCCGATGGTGTTGATGGAGAAGTGACCTTTCCCAACCGGGGTCTGGCCATGTGGTATACCAACGATATCGAATTCTCGCTCGCCCAGTGTCGGGCTTATAACGATTATGCGCATGAGGTCTATTCCGGGTTTTTCGACAAAATCAATGTCATGGGCGCGCTGGTGCCCGCTGATCTGAATGCTACCCTGGAAGACATTGCAGACCTGGCGAGTCGTGGTTTCCGTGGCTTTACTTTGCCGATCAAACCACATTATGGGCCGCACCTGCCCGACCAGCCTAACTACAACTGGCCTGAATATGATCGGATGTGGGCAGCCATAGAGGAAACCGGGTTGCCGATCACCTTTCATATTTCAACCGGGGCAGACCCCCGCCAGGCTTCGAAAAATGGCGGAGCCATTATTAACTACCTCGCCCATGGCCTGGCTCCCGCAGTAGAACCCGTCGCGGTTTTATGCGGCGCCGGAATTCTTGAGCGTTTTCCAAAGATTAAATTTGGCATTATAGAATCTGGCATTGGCTGGCTTGCCTGGGCACTGGATGCAATGGATGAGGCTTATAAAAAACACCACATGTTTGCCCGCCCAAAAATGCAGGGGCTGCCCAGTGATTATTTTAGAGCGCAAGGTTTTGTCAGCTTTCAGGAAGACCGTGTCGGCATCTCCACCGCCAAAGAATACGGGCTAATCGATAACATAATGTGGGCGAATGATTATCCTCACCACGAAGGCTCCTGGCCTTTCTCGGCACAGGCCATTGAACGTACCATGGGTGAATTAAACGAAACCGAGCGAGAGAAAGTGCTGGCCAAAAACGCCCAAAGATTATTTGGATTCGACACATTATTTTAATATGTAATGTTGCTTGGTAAGTCGTAGGTCGTCATTTAAACGGAGCTGTCTTAATGTTGCGGGCCAGCGAGCCACAAGAAAAACCAATCGCGGCAAAAGATAATAAAACTAACAACAAAGGTTCGAAAATAAGGAGCAAAAATAATGCAACACGTCATGGCGGATTACACCATTCTCGACTTCAGTCACTTTCTGGCCGGGCCAGCGGCGACACGCCTGTTTGCTGAAATGGGTGCAGAAATTATCAAGGTCGAAATGTCCCCCAACGGCGATGGCTCCCGTGTGCTGCCCTATATCAAAGATGGCCGCAGCGCTTATTTTGTTCAACAAAACCGTGGCAAGAAAAGTCTCTGCATCAACATCAAAGACCCGGAAGGGCTGGCCATCATTAAAAGCCTGTTACCCCATGTCGATGTGGTGATAGAGAATTTTTCCGCCGGGGCAATGGGCCGTATGGGTTTGGGCTGGGACGAAATCAAAGCCATTAACCCGTCCATCGTGATGTGTTCGATCACCACCTTTGGACAATCCGGGCCGATGTCCGACCTGGTGGGTTATGACCCGATCGCCCAGGCCTACGCCGGTGTGACCAGTATGATCGGCGAAAAAGACGGCATGCCGGGCTATCCGATGATTAGTCTTGGCGACACTCTCACCGGCGTCCACGCTGTGGCGGCTATCAACGCGGCGCTGCTCTATAAAGAGAAGACTGGGATCGGGCAACACCTCGATATCTCCCTGCTTGACGCTTATTTTCATCATCACGATATGAACGTCCAGATCGCCAGTTGCACCAAGGGCGAGATTAGCCCGAGCCGTAATGGCCCCCATCATTACGCCCTGGCGCCGACCGGTATTTTCCGGGGTCGGGACAGTTATATGTTCGTTGTCGCCATGGCCCATCAATGGCCGGCGTTTTGTAAGGCCATAGAAAACGAAGCGCTGATTGAAGACCCACGTTTTGACAGCAATGAAAACCGGGTGGCTAATGTTGAGGCGCTGGTCGCCATCGTCGAGGCCTGGATTCAAGCTCAGGAAAATGACCAGGTAGCTATCGAGAAATTTCAAGATGCGCGTATTCCAGTCGCCCCCATTTTAAGTGTCGAAGAAGTGATGAAACTCCCCCACGTGATGGAGCGCCACACCGTCAGGACTATTAGCGACCGTGCTCTGCCAGATTTCCAGGTGCCCGGCATGCCCCTGCGCTTTTCGGAATTCCCAGAAGAGCTGCCCCTCGACGCGCCGTTTCTGGGTGAACATAACCGCGAGATTTTGAGTAAGTATCTATCGCTGGATGACGCTCGGCTGGCAGCACTTGAAGACAGCAAGGTGCTGAGCAGGGAAGAGATACCCCAGTAACTTAACCAGGGTATTAGGGAAACGCTCGGCAGTGATCAGGCCGCAGCGTTTTCCTCATCTACCGATCCCGCCACCGCATTTTTGGCTAACAGGGCATCGATTTCTGCCGGATCATAGCCGTGCTCTTCCAGTATCTTGCGGGTATCGACGCCGGACACCGGGGTCGGGCACTGCACCTCTTCGACAGTACGGCTAAAGCGCGGCGCTGGTGAGGGCTGCATCCAGCCGTCCCTTTCCTCGAAGACTTTTCGGGCGACGTTGTGGGGATGTTTTGGCGCTTCTTCCATGGACAATATCGGCGCAAAACAAACATTGCTCTGCTCCATCAACTCGGTCCACTGCTCGCGGGTTTTGGTCTTGAACTTAGCCGCGATGATCTCCGTGCACTTTGGCCAGTTATCCTTGTTGAACTGATCCTTAAACAGCGGGTCTTCAGGGTCAAGTTCACAAACCCGCATCAGGTCAGCATAGAATTGTGGCTCGAAAGAACCCACTGAAATATATTCGCCGTCGGCACACTCATAGGTTTGATAAAAATGAGAACCACCGTCGATAAAGTTCGAACCGCGTTCGTCCGTCCACATACCCTGGGCGCGCATACCGTAGTTGGCCGCCATCAAAATCGCCGCACCGTCGAGCATTGCCGCGTCGATGACCTGGCCCTTTCCAGACATCATCGACTCGATAATGCCGCCGAGCACACCACCCCACAACAACATGCCGCCGCCACCAAAGTCACCGACCAGATTCAGCGGAATAACCGGCTTGCCGCCTTTCGGCCCAATTGCGCCCAGCACCCCGCCAACAGCCAGATAATTAAGATCATGCCCCACGGTATTGGCAATCGGGCCTTCTTGCCCCCAGCCAGTCATGCGGCCATAAACGATTTGCGGACAACGTTTTAGCACCTCGTCCGGCCCCAGTCCCAGACGTTCCATAACGCCGGGTCGAAAGCCCTCCAGAACCGCATGCGCATCTTTCATCAGGCGGTAGATCACCTCGATCCCTTCAGGGTCCTTCATATTCACCCGCATCGATCTACGACCCCGCCCCAAAATATCAAACTCCCGATCCATCGCCAGGCTACCGGCCATACCCACAGCGCGGTCAACGCGAATAACCTCCGCGCCCATATCTGCCAACATCATGCCCGCGTGGGGCACCGGCCCAATGCCAGCTATTTCGATAATTTTTATTCCTTTTAATGGTCCCATGATATTTCTCCCCTGTTTGCCGCCTTCACAGGCGTTCTTTTATTAGTCGTTATTGCATGCGGTTTCAGTTCATCATGCTACTAGATAAACAGTCTGTCATGATTGTTGAGGTGGAACATGAGCATCACAAAACGGCGAGCTGTCAGCGATGGCAAATACTTAGCTAAGGTTTAACTGAGTGATGATTTAACTGAGTAATACCCCCGATGAAAAATCAAACGAGGGATTTGCGGCGACAGATTTATTAATCGAAGCCACCCTCAGCACTACGTCACCAGTATCGGCTGCTGTTGAAATTGCAAAGGCAATGGAACGGCCGTCATCCATAAAAAGTGTATAGCCGCTCAATGCCAGGTGATCGCTGTGGTGCTGTTGCCAGTTCAGATAATGATCTGTTATCAAAGCCTTTACTTGGGTAATCCAGAGCTTGTCTTCCATTAAGCGAGGATCAACATCAATGCGAATCTGGCTGTAAAGCAGACACTTCAGGTAAACGGCTAACCTGGGGTTGGCGTACTGGGCTTCAATGTAAAGCCGGGATAAAAGGCCGGATGGAGTATGATTCAGCGTAGACATAAGAACCTCTCTTTAGCGGCATTTGTGAATCGCCCGCAAGTGGTGGGTTAAATCGGCGATGGGGGCAGTATGCGCTGAAGGTGCAGGCTGATCAATGTTATACAAAGGTGCGGTATTACAGAGTAGTCAGTACCATTCGAATTCATTCAGCGAGGCAAGCCCGGGGTAAGGCTAGAATGTAATGAAACCAGCCACGAAAAGGAAAAACCAGGACAGGTGTAAATGGACAAAAAGGAAAAACAACAACTCAGCGAAAACGACATTCGCGCGAAATTCATCACCCCGGCCATCAAAGCGGCGGGCTGGGATGAAATGACCCAGATCCGCCGCGAAGTCACCCTCACCCCCGGCCCGGTTATCGTTCGCGGCAACATATCGTCGCGCAATCAGAAAAAGAAAAAATTCGCCGACTACGTACTGCAGTGGGAAAAAGGGGTCCCCATTGCAGTGGTTGAGGCCAAAGACAATACCCACACCGTCAGCCACGGCATGCAGCAGGCTCTAGGTTATTCAGAGATACTCGACGTTCCCAGTACCTTCTGCTCCAACGGCGATGCTTTTGCCTCCCACAACAAAGCGCCAGCAAGCGGTGAAAGAATTGAAACTGAGTTTCCGTTAACCGCCTTCCCGTCCCCGCAGCAACTCTGGCAGAGCTACAAAACCTATCGTGGCATAGCCGACGCAGAAGAATCCCTCGTGGTTGAGCCCTATCACGACGATGGCAAAGGCAAAGAACCCCGCTATTACCAGACTGAAGCCATCAACCGTGTCATCGAAAAGGTTGCCCAGGGCGAGAAACGGCTGCTGCTGGTCATGGCCACCGGCACTGGTAAAACCTACACCACCTTCCAGATAATCTGGCGCTTGTGGAAAGCTAAAAAAGTCCGGCGGATACTGTTCCTGGTCGATCGAAATATTCTTGCCGACCAAACCCTGGTTAACGACTTCAAGCCCTTTGGCTCAGTCATGACCAAAATCAAAAACCGCAAAATAGATCCCTCCTACGAGATCTATCTTGGGTTGTATCAGGCCCTTACCGGCCCGGTTGAAGAAGACAAAATCTTCAAAAATGTGTCGCCGGACTTTTTTGATTTAATCGTCATCGACGAGTGCCATCGGGGCAGCGCCAAAGAAGACTCAGCCTGGCGGGAAATACTCGAATATTTCGATAGCGCCATCCAGCTGGGCTTAACCGCCACCCCAAGAGAAACCGAATATGCCTCCAATATCACCTATTTTGGCGACTCGGTTTATACCTACACCCTGAAGCAGGGCATACAGGACGGCTTTCTCGCACCTTATAAAGTAGTACGCATCGATATCGACAAAGACATTCTCGGCTGGACACCCCCGCCGGGCATGAAAGACGACCTCGGCAACGAGATCGAACAGCGCGTCTACAACCAGACCGACATGGATCGCATTCTGGTGCTGAACCAACGCACCAAACTGGTGGCCCGGCGGGTCATGAAATTGCTTAACGCCACCGACCCCTACGCCAAAACCATCATCTTCTGCGAAGATATCGACCACGCCGAGCGCATGCGTAAAGCCATCGTCAATGCCGCCGGCCCCCTGGCACTTGAAAACAGCAAATACGTCATGCGCATCACCGGCGACAGTGTTGAAGGTAAAGCCGAGCTAGACAACTTTATTGATTCAGAAAGCAGATACCCGGTCATTGCCACCACCTCCGAGCTGTTATCCACTGGGGTGGATGCCAAAACCTGCAAGCTCATCGTGCTCGATAAAAACATCAACTCCATGACCACCTTCAAACAGATAGTGGGCCGTGGCACTCGCATCGAAGAAGAGCACAACAAATACTTTTTCACGGTAATGGATTTTAAAAAAGCCACCGAGCTGTTTAAAGACGAAGCCTTCGACGGCGAGCCGGTGGTGATCTATGAACCCACCGACGATGACGATCCCGTGCCGCCCGATCCAGAGCCGGACGATGATGACGACGAAAATGAAATTAACGAAACCGCTGGGGTCTACAAGGTACGTGTTGACGGCGTCGACGTGCGCATTCTCTCTGAACGGGTCGAATATTTAGGCGAAGATGGCCAGATGGTCAC
>JAHRWI010000377.1 GCA_019090225.1 Porticoccaceae bacterium | reverse complement strand
TCTCAGCGTCCTCATCTTCATCTTCGGAGTCGTCAACGACGATGGTGTCTGCTGTTTCGCCACC
The DNA here is from genome assembly GCA_019090225.1 of Porticoccaceae bacterium. Classification (GTDB taxonomy): domain Bacteria; phylum Pseudomonadota; class Gammaproteobacteria; order Pseudomonadales; family Porticoccaceae; genus HB2-32-21. Next base: position 6,155 of record JAHRWI010000377.1, on the reverse strand, counting down.
TTCTTCTATCGAACCACTCTCGTCTTCCCAGAATTTAAGTGAACTACAGGCCGACAAGAAAACGCTTAGGCACAGTAAAAAAGCTAGTTTCTTCATCTTCACGACTCACCCTTGTCTTCGCTTGACGTAGTTTCCTGAACAGCTTCTGGCACAGCTTCTACTGCGTTGGTCTGGATCGCTGTTTCGTCTGCTGAACCGTCAAGCACCTGATTTAATTTGAGCTTCAATATAGGCAGCGCACTGGATTCGCTCTCTGACAAACTTGAAAGTGCAGACTGATAAGCCCCTCGTGCCGCGGCGAAATCTTGCTGATAATAATAAATATCGCCACGTAACTCAGCATACAGGGCAGTCATGGCCACTGGCACCTCAAGATCCAGTATTTCAAGTGCTTTTGAATAATCTTTGCGTGCGACTTCGATGCGAGCCAACCGCAGACGAACCACGTCAGCCAGCGCGTCATCGTCACTGCTATCAATGACTTCTTGCAGCAGGCTTGCAGCTTTTTCAAGCTCGGCATCCGCCACCGCCACCCGCGCCAGCATCATGCTGGCATATTGGGCGTATTGACTATTTTTGTGATCAATCCGTAGGGACTCAACCAGACCCTGCAAGCTTTGCCGATCATCATCATTGAGAGCATCTATAGGCTGGTTACCCACCAGCTCGGTGATGTCGTCGAAGATAGCCGAGGCCTGAGCCGCCTGTGTTTCCCGATAGTCCTGCCATTGCTGCCAGCCGAACCAGCTACCGATCACTAATACCACTACTAAAATAAGCTGGGTGCCGTTTTCCTTCCACCAACGCTTCAGGCTTTCAATTTGTTCTTCATCACTCAGGTGTTGTGCCAATGTTCTCTTCCACTTTGGTTATTGATTATGGGTTGTCGGTTTTCGCTTAACTATCAAAGCTTAGTCAAGTTGCATAAGCAGTTTCACTACCTCTGGTAGTGCTAGGGTCTGCTGCTGTCTATCTTCCCGTAAGTATTTTATGGTGATCTGCTCTGCCGCAGCCTCATCTTCACCAATAATGAGCGCCACTTTTGCGCCGCTGCGGTCAGCTTTTTTCATCTGACTTTTAAAACTGCCACCGCCACAGTGATTCTGGAGGCGCAAACCTTCACATTGAGAGCGTATCTGCTCGCTACAGGTCAAGGCCGCTTCGCTCACATTACCCGCCGCTACCAGGTAAGCATCGAGATAACGGCCGACACTATCAGGCACAGCCCCAACAGCGTCAAGTAATAGCACGAGGCGCTCTTCGCCCATGCCAAAGCCAACGGCAGGGGTGGGCTTACCACCCAACTGCTCGACCAGTCCGTCGTAGCGACCACCGGCACACACCGTTCCCTGTGCGCCCAGAGAATCAGTCACCCACTCAAAGACAGTTTTGCCATAATAATCAAGGCCGCGCACCAAACGTGGGTTGACCTCATAAGCGACACCGGCACTATCCAGTAAAGCTCGCAGCCGGTCGAAATGTTCACGGCTATCAGCATCGAGAAAGTCCGGTAATGAAGGCGCCTGATCAAGCAACAACTGCGTTTGGCTACTTTTACTATCCAATATGCGCAAAGGATTGCTGTCTAGCCGACGCTGACTATCTTCATCCAGTTCGGCTTTATGGGCGCTTAGAAACTCCACCAGGGCCTCGCGATATTTACCGCGATCCACAGCGCTGCCTAAGGAATTGATTTGTAGGGTGATATGTTCACTCAAGCCCAGATCGACCCATAAGCGCGCCGTCATCACCAGCATTTCGGCATCGATATCCGGGCCCTCCAAACCAAACACTTCTGCCCCGAACTGATGAAATTGTCGCAAACGACCTTTCTGGGGCCGCTCGTAGCGAAACATGGGGCCGCTATACCACAAGCGCTGGACTTGATTTCGGAGCAGGCCATTTTGCTCGCTAGCTCGCACACAGCCAGCTGTTCCCTCGGGTCGCAAAGTAACATTGTCACCATTTCGATCCGGCCATGTGTACATTTCCTTTTCAACGATATCAGTGACTTCACCAATAGATCGCTTAAACAGCTCGGTACTTTCAAGCAGCGGAAAGCGGATTTCTCGGTAACCATAGCTCTGTAACAAAGCTTGAATCTTTTGCTCCAGGTATTGCCAGTTTGGCGATTGCTCTGGCAGTAGATCATTCATACCGCGTAGCGACTGTATTTTACTCAATATGAATTCCGTATTTGCCAACAGGGCTTGTTGAATAGCGGCGTTTAACCGGGTTTTGTTGAACTTGATTTAGTTGAACTGGATTTTCCTTAACGAGACAAGGCTTATCGAAGCCTAGTTTAACAAATTCTAGGTCGTGGCAATCAAGCGTTCAAGCTGACTGGCTTTTTCTGCGGCCTTGCTGCGAATACGCTCTTCCAGATCATCAACCAGGTTTGCTTTGGTCAATTTCTCAGCAGGCTTGCCATCAATATATAACAGGTGTTTGGGTGTACCGCCGGTAAGACCCATGTCCGCTACTTTAGCTTCACCTGGCCCGTTCACGACGCAGCCAATCACTGCGACATCCAGGGGCACGGTAATATCTTCGAGACGATTTTCTAGTTCATTGAGAGTACTAATAACATCGAAATTTTGTCGGGAACAACTCGGACAAGCGACAAAGTTGATGCCCTTACTGCGCAATCGCAGGCTTTTTAATAAGTCCCAGCCGACCTTTACCTCTTCGACTGGATCTGCCGCAAGGGATATTCTGATGGTATCGCCGATACCATCCATCAACAGAATACCAAGCCCAACCGCAGACTTAACTGTGCCGGAGCGCAAGCCACCGGCTTCGGTAATTCCCAGATGTAATGGCTGATCGATTTGACTCGCTATCTTTCGATAAGCCGCCACGGTCATAAAAATATCAGACGCTTTGAGACTCAATTTAAAGTTTTGAAAATTCAGACGGTCCAGAATATCCACATGCCGCATCGCGGATTCCACCATCGCATCCGGAGTCGGTTCACCGTATTTCCTTTGCAGGTCTTTCTCCAGGGAACCGGCGTTGACACCAATGCGGATGGGAATATTTAAATCCCGCGCCTTATCTACCACCGCACGAACTCGCTCTTCCTTACCAATATTGCCGGGGTTGATACGCAAACAATCGACACCGAGATCCGCGACTCTAAGTGCGATCTTATGGTCAAAATGAATATCAGCTATAAGCGGGACTTTGACCTGACGACGAATTTCTCCAAAGGCCTCAGCGGCATCCATAGTCGGCACGGAGACTCTAACCAGGTCTGCCCCGGCATTCTGAATAGCTTCGATCTGGGCAACGGTAGCAGCTACATCTGTGGTTTCGGTGTTGGTCATGCTCTGCACCGAAATCGGCGCATCACCACCGACTGGCACATCGCCAACCATGATCTGTCGCGTTTGACGGCGTTGAATCAGTGATTCAATTGACATCTGATTAGACACTTATTTCGGTCGTGGAGAGCGGGCCATAACGCGCCTGGGAAATAAGCGATGAGGTTGGTACTTCTGAACATACATAATCCCCACCGTATTCTCTCTGGTCACCCAAATGAGTCTTGCCATCCAGGCTCTCCGCAAATATTGCCACCGCTATTAGCAGCAACAATATGGTTACAGTACAGGCTATTATGATGCGCAATCGCAGGTCTTCGAGAAGCGGTTTTTTCTCATCTTCAGGACTCTGCTGCTTTTCCATTTCAATCAGCTTTTCAAAAGCCAGCAAAATGGCTGAAGCATCAATATTTAACAGTGAACAGTAACTTTTAATATAACCGCGAACATAGACAGCAGCCGGGAGCTTGCTGTAGTCATCGGCTTCGAGGGCTTTGAGCATCCTCTCTGTCAGTCCCAGCGATGCCGCCGCCGCCTCAACAGAAATAGACAGTTCCGTCCGGGCTTTACGCATTTTTAATCCAGGCAAAACCGCCATATCCGGCACGCCGTTTTGCTCTTCCACTACTTCACCATCACTGATTTTTTTGCCACTCCTGGTAATCCAGGTACTGCTGTGAATAGGGAAACATTTTTTCTAACGCCAAGGCTTTACTTGCTACCGCATCTCTATTGCCAAAGGCCTGTTCTAATCTGACACCCAGCCACAAAGCACTCGCCCTAGGACCCGCAAGCTCATCATATTTTTCCAGATAACGTTTCGCCCGAGGCAAGTCATTATTATCAAAATACGCCGTAGCTAGTGCCAGATAGGACGGCACCATATTTGGATCTATATTAATCGATTTCCCCCAGGCCGCGAGGGCTTCTTCATTTTTACCCAAACGCTTGGCGACCTGACCGAGACTCAAGTACACCCGTCCGCGACGCGAATATTCAATATCTTTCGCCGCCCTGACAAGGTGTGTATACGCCTCTTCATTGCGCCCTGAGCGCATTAGAAAAACGGCATAATTGTTTCTGCCGGCAGTTAATTCAGGGTCGTACTTCAGGGCTTTCAGAAAATGTTCTTCGACGAGATCGTTATCTTTTTCCAACTGATATAATAGGGCCATAGCGTTATGGGCCATGGCTGAGCGAGGGTTGGCTTTCAGCGCCTTGCGCAGGTGCAGTTTCGCCCCATCCCGATTACCTTCACGAAGATAACCCAAACCCAGCTTTATACTGGTCTCAAGCCCATCTTCCTTTCGCTGTTGCCTTTGGCTCGAAGATACATTTGATGATGAGCTTAACGAATTACCGGAGCGCGTTGTTGTCGTGGTACAAGCACTGGACACTGCGCCAAGAATGACGATAAGTGATACAGCTATTAGCTTTATCATGTTAAATTATTCAGCCCGAAATTATCTTCACAGTTTGCAGCTTATCAGCCTGTTTATCCCTATATCTCTGACTGCGCCGAGTTCGGTCATTCACCTCACCGGCCAGTTGCCCACAGGCAGCAGCGATATCATCCCCTCTCGTGGTTCGCACCGTGGCAGTGTACCCGGCTTCATGGAGAATATCTCTAAACCTGTACATGGCATTGTTAGAGACCCGTCGATAGTCTGAGCCTGGGAATGGATTAAATGGAATAAGGTTTATTTTACAAGGTGTGGCGCTGAGTAACTCGACCAGTTCCCTGGCGTGCTCCTCGCGATCATTGATCTGGTCCATAAGTGTGTATTCAACGGTGATTTTGCGCCGTTGATCTGGCATTTTTTCAAGATAGCGACGGGCCGAGTCAAGCAAAACTGCGATAGGATATTTTCGGTTCAGCGGTACTAATTGATCACGCAGTTCATCGTTGGGCGCGTGTAAAGAAATGGCCAGGGATACGTCTGTGACATCACCGAGCTTGTCTAAGGCTGGCACAACACCAGCGGTACTCAGCGTCACCCGCCGCTTTGAATAACCATAAGCGCAGTCATGCATCATAAGGTTGACGGCTGTTACGACATTATCGAAATTCAGCAGCGGTTCACCCATACCCATCAGCACCACATTGGTGACGGCGCGATAATTGCCGGCTCGTCCGGGTGCAAGTGCCTGAACTGCAATCCACACCTGAGCAATGATTTCAGAAGCATCCAGGTCACGGTTAAAACCCTGCTTGCCAGTGGCACAAAAACTGCAGTCAAGCACACAGCCAATTTGCGAGGACACACATAAAGTGCCACGTCCATTTTCGGGGATATAAACCGATTCGACACAACTGCCACCCGCGGTTCTGATCAGCCACTTAATGGTGCCGTCCTCTGAGTCAGACCGGCTAACCACTTCTGGCAAGCGTACTTCAGCCACCTGACTTAATTGTTCTCGCAATGACTTAGAGAGATCGGTCATTTCAGAAAATTCGGTAACGCCTCGAACATGCATCCATTTCAGTACCTGTTTGGCACGAAATTTCCGTTCTCCGATACTCTCGAAAAAATCTATCAGACCTTGCTCACCCAAACCCAGCAAATTAATTTTTGAGCTGCTTAAGTCTGCTCCGGTTTGACTGTTTGGAATCGTCTCCATAACCTTGTTTATCAGTGTTAGCGAGTTGGACTTACTAACGCGGGCAAATTTCACCCGCATCAAAAAAATAGCTGATTTCCCGTGCCGCAGACTCTGGAGAATCTGAACCGTGTACGGCATTGGCATCAATGGTATCGGCAAAATCTGCTCTAATGGTTCCCGCTTCGGCTTCCTTTGGATTGGTAGCACCCATCAGCGCCCGGTTTT
>JAHRWI010000376.1 GCA_019090225.1 Porticoccaceae bacterium | reverse complement strand
TGGTGCTGTTTATCTACCGAGATGAGGTCTACAACGAGGATACTCAGGATAAAGGCGTGGCCGAAATAATCATCGGCAAACAGAGAAATGGTCCGATTGGCACTGCGCGTCTGGCCTTTCTGGGCAAATACACCCGTTTCGAAAATTTGGCGCGGGACTACTTTAGCGGTAACGATTGATAGCGACTTGATAAGGTCTTGGTAGTAAGCCCCGCTTCAAACTAGGTGCAGATCGCGATAAGGTTTTAAGCGATATCAAAAGGTAAATTGATGGCTACAGCTGTGATTGAAAACATGAAAATATTCCATACCGTGTCCGGCATGAGAGACATGCTCAGAGTTGAACGGCTAGCGGGTAAGCAGATTGGTTTTGTGCCAACCATGGGCAACCTCCATGAGGGCCATTTACAGTTGGTGCGTCTGGCCACAGAAAGTTGTGATGTCGTGGTGGCGAGTATATTTGTTAATCCACTGCAATTTGGTCTCAACGAAGACTGGGAAAAATATCCGCGCACCTTCGACGATGATGTCCGAATGCTTGAAGGTGCGGGCTGTAACCACTTGTTGTATCCCGATGAAAATGAAATTTATCCCAACGGTATGGCCGACCAAACCCGGGTAGTGGTGCCAACCATGACTGATATATTATGTGGTGCCAGTCGCCCAGGTCACTTCGAAGGCGTTACCACCGTGGTGTCGAAGCTGCTCAATATCGTCCAGCCAGATCGAGCCATCTTCGGTATTAAGGATTTCCAGCAACTGGCGGTGATTCGCCGGATGGTGGAGGATCTGTGTATCCCCGTTGATATTATTGGTGCGGAGATAGCGCGAGATCACGATGGTCTGGCGCTCAGCTCACGGAATGGTTATTTAACTGAGGAAGAGCGGTGCCGCGTCAAAATATTGTACGAAACCCTGTGTTGGTGTCGGGAAGAAATAGTCAATGGTCGGCGGGATTTTACTCTGCTTGAAGAGAGCACAATACAAAAAATAGAAAAAGGTGGATTTCGTATAGATTATGTTAGTATTCGCAACGCCAAAAGTCTGGAGCCAGCTGCGCACGATGATAGGGATATCACTGTTTTGGGGGCGATGTACGCCACCGGTGCACGGTTAATTGACAATGTCAGCTTGAACTTGAGTCCAGATTCGGAGTTGTCGGCAACAGCGGGGGAGTAATCAATTATGTATACAAATATGCTGAAAGCAAAGCTGCATATGGGTGCCGTTACCCAAGCCGAGCTCTGGTACGACGGATCCTGCGCTATTGATAGTAAGTTATTAAAACTTGCCGGTATGCGCGAGTTTGAACAGATCGATATATACAACGTCAACAATGGTGAACGCTTTACTACCTACATCATTAAGGCTGAGGCCGGTTCCGGTATTATCTCGATGAATGGTGCTGCGGCCCGTCGCGTCCAGGTTGGTGATCGAATTATCATCGCCACCTACGGTCAGTTTGATGAGGCTGAAATGGAGACCCACAAGCCGAAACTGGTTTATCTCAATGAAGATAACAGTATTGACCGCACGGCAAATACCATCGCTGTTCAGGCCGTTTCTTAGATCCCGTCATTATAAGGTCTTTCTCTGAGACCTATAAGGCTTTCTCCTGTTCGAACTGCCTGAACCCTAACCCTGATTGTCTTTTATTTAGCTAGCGTCTTGAAGCCCTCCTGGGCTTCTGTGCGTTTGACCTCCTCAAATTTAGAACATAAGTCATCAAGATAGCCCTGATAGAGTCGTTGTGACAGAATACCTGACAAAATTATCTAATCAATTCGTGAGTCCATGGAGTGAAGTTATGTCTGAATTTCCCATTCATCCGGTACCGGAAGCATGGGCTAAAAATGCCCATATTGATAAAAAAACCTATGAGGAAATGTATCAACGCTCGATCGCTAACCCTGATCAATTCTGGGCCGAGCAGGCGGAGCTGTTTTTGACCTGGGATCAGCCCTGGAATACGGTTTGTGAATCTGACCTTAAGAAGGGCGAGGCAACCTGGTTTGCAGGGGGAAAACTCAACGTAACTGTGAACTGTATCGATCGTCACCTGGAAACTCGCGGTGACAAGACCGCAATTATTTGGGAAAGCGATGAGCCTACAGATGATAAGAAGATCACCTACCGGGAGCTCTATAGCCATGTCTGCAAACTAGCCAATGCGCTACGTAGCCGTGGTGTAAAAAAAGGCGACCGGGTTTGTATTTACATGCCCATGGTGCCTGAAGCCGCCTATGCCATGTTGGCTTGTGCCCGCATCGGTGCCGTGCACTCGGTAGTATTCGGTGGCTTCTCGCCGGATGCACTGAAGGGGCGGATAGAAGACTCAGACTGTCATGTGCTTATCACCGCCGATGAAGGCATACGAGGTGGCCGCAAAATTCCCCTAAAACAAAATGCCGATATCGCCCTGGCTCAATGTCCGAATGTTCACAGCTGCCTGGTGGTTGAACGTTCGGGTGGTCAAATTGACTGGCAAGATGGCCGGGACGTTTGGTATCACGAAATTACTGAGGAGGCCGAAGATGATTGTGCCCCTGAGATAATGGACGCCGAGGATCCACTATTTATTTTGTATACCTCTGGCTCGACCGGTAAACCCAAAGGTGTCTTACATACTACCGGGGGCTATTTGCTACAGGCGGCAATGACTCACAAGTACGTGTTTGATTATCATGATGGTGATGTGTACTGGTGTACTGCGGATGTGGGTTGGGTAACTGGGCATACTTATATCGTTTACGGACCACTGTGCAATGGCGGTATCACCTTGATGTTTGAAGGGATACCGACTTATCCCGATGCTTCACGATTCTGGCAGGTAGTAGACAAACATCAGGTCAATCAATTTTATACCGCGCCAACGGCATTGCGCGCGCTGATGGGTGCGGGTGATTCTTTTGTCGAGTCGACATCCCGAACCTCGCTTAAGCTCCTGGGTACCGTTGGGGAACCTATTAACCCTGAGGCATGGGAGTGGTATTACCGAGTCATTGGTCAATCACGCTGCCCCATCGTTGATACCTGGTGGCAAACTGAAACCGGTGGGATGATGCTCACGCCATTGCCCGGTGCCATAGACCTCAAGCCCGGATCAGCGACGGTACCTTTCTTTGGTGTCGAGCCAGCATTGCTGGATGCTGACGGCAAGGAAGTAGAAGGCGTCGGAGAAGGTAATCTGGTGATCAAGTCCTCATGGCCGGGACAGCTTCGCACTCTTTACGGTGATCATGATCGGCTAATCGAAACCTATTTCTCCACTTATCCCGGTTATTATTTTGCCGGTGATGGTGCACGCCGCGATGAGGATGGCTACTACTGGATAACAGGCCGTGTCGATGATGTGCTCAATGTTTCCGGACATCGGATGGGTACTGCAGAAGTTGAAAGTGCCCTGGTACTCCATGACAAAGTAGCCGAAGCAGCGGTTGTCGGTTATCCACATGCGATTAAAGGCGAGGGTATCTATGCTTATGTGACTCTGATGTCTGGCTCGGAACCTTCAGAGGTACTGCGTAAAGAACTGCTTGATATGTGTGTTAAAGAAATTGGCTCCATCGCTAAACCAGACTTGATTCAATGGGCACCGGGTTTGCCCAAGACTCGCTCCGGCAAGATAATGCGCCGTATTTTGCGCAAGGTCGCTGCCAATGAGCTTGATAATCTGGGCGATACTTCGACTCTGGCTGATCCGGCGGTGGTGGATGAGTTAATCGAAAACCGACTTAATGTGTAAGCTTAACGTGTAAGAGTGCCCGGTCGTTTTTGTCGACAATTTACCGAGTAAGATTTTGGCCATGCTTAAAAGCAGTACTTTAGAATCATAAAAAGTGGAATCATAAAAAATGCAATCATTAAAAGATAAAGTAGCCATTGTTACCGGAGCCAGCAAAGGCATCGGGAGAGGTATCGCCGTTGCTTTAGCCGGGCAGGGTTGCAAGGTGGTATTGGCAGCCAGGGATAGCGCTAAGATGGCTGAAGCCGTGGCCGAAATAAGTCAGTCGGGCGGTTTAGCCGAGGCAGTGGTGACCGATGTGAGCAGTGAAGAATCTGTCGATAAACTGTTTGCCCATGTTCAGGACAAGTACGGTCAGCTTGATATTTTAGTCAATAATGCTGGTATGGCAGTGTCTGGGCGTATCGATGAGCTCAGCCTGAGTGATTGGCAGCAGGTGCAGGACGTTAATGTCACCGGCATTTTTCTCTGTTGCCGAGGTGCCGCGCGTATGATGAAGCCTCAAAAAAGCGGTCGAATTATCAATATAGGCAGTATATCTGGGCAAATGCCCCGGGTGAAAAGCGCCCCTTATACCACCTCGAAATTTGCTGTCTCGGGTTTAACCAAGGCGGTAGCCCTTGAGTTGAGGCCCTATAACATTGCCGTTTGCGTGGTTCACCCTGGCAACGTGATGACCGATATTTGGGAGAAAACACCACAGGTGCCTGAGCAGGAAGGTGTTATGACGATTGAAGATCTGGCGGAAACAGTCATTACCATCGCCTCTTTACCCGATAACGTCAATTTGTTTGAGTCGATTATACTGCCTGTAACGCAGCCCTATCTCGGCCGAGGGTAGCTATCAAACCATTGATTCTGTAAGCCATAACAACTATATAAAAACAGATAACGTTTACTAAAACCTATGATTTCTTTTGATTCTTTACTAATCCTGGCGATACAAAAAAAGGGCGGGCTTGATGAGCTACAGGCCTGGTTTCCCGAAGTTAAGACGGCTGAGCAATTAAGGCTGATACCGGATGATCGTTATCTGGCAGAAATATCCCGTTGTATTTTCAGGGCAGGTTTTTCCTGGAAGGTTATCGATAAAAAATGGCCTGAATTTGAAGTGGTGTTTGCGGGTTTTAATCCTTTTGCCATTGCTCATTATTCAGATGATAAATTAGCTGGGTTGGTCAAAGACAAACGCATTGTTCGCCACGCTGCGAAAATTAAAGCCGTCAGAGATAACGCCGTGTTTATTTGTGATATGCAACAAGCTCACGGCAGCTACGCCAATTTTATTGCCGACTGGCGGTGTACTGATATTACCGGTTTATGGTTGGCGCTAAAAAAGAATGCTAGCCGACTGGGCGGTAATAGCGGGCCGATGAGTCTTCGTTTGATGGGTAAGGATACGTTTATTCTGACTGCCGATGTGCAGGCAGCCCTGGTCAACCACAAATTGCTAGACAGTATTAACCCCAATACCAAACGTGATATGGTTAGTGCGCAGCAAGTCTTTAATCGTTTTCAGGAGGAGTCCGGCTATCCGCTAGCGCATATTAGCCGCGTTCTGGCCCTGTCTGTTTGACCAGGGCCTTAGTCGGGATGCTAATTAAGTGGCGACAGCTAGGCTGCTGAATCGGTGAGATTATTGTAGCGATCCAGGGACGACATGATTTCTTTGCGAGCTTCTTCCGCGCTGCCCCAGCCGTCAATTTTGACCCATTTATCTTCTTCGAGATCTTTGTAATTCTCAAAATAGTGCTCAGTCTGCTTTTTCAGCAGGTCTGGTAAGTCACTCACCTCTAAGACATGGTCGTACATGCTGGTAAGTTTGCTGTGTGGCACTGCGATTAGTTTCGCATCCGGGCCAGCTTCGTCAGTCATATGCAAAACGCCAACAGGACGGCTGCGAATGACGGAGCCAGGCATTACCGGGTAAGGGGATACCACCAGCACATCCAGTGCATCTCCATCTTCTGATAAGGTGGCGGGGATATATCCGTAATTGGCAGGGTAAAACATTGGTGTAGCGACGAACCTGTCAACAAACAATGCGTCGGAGTCTTTTTCTATTTCGTACTTGATGGGGTCATGGTTGGCCGGAATTTCGATGATTACGTTAATATCATTGGGCAAGTCTTTGCCAGCAGGTATTTTGCTGTAACTCATAAGGCTATTTTTCCTGTTACTGCGAGGGAGGTGGGTGGGTTAGGCGCGCGGAATTATACGGTTGCAGGCCTGCTATTGCCAAATAATTAAAGATGATAGCGATATTTCGTTTGCCTAACGGTCATTCATCGTTAGAATGACGGCCATTCGCATCTATGTATGCGAATTCCTAAGGGGTGGCTGCGGCCTGAGATCGTAATTCTGAGAAATAAGCTCAATGGAATTGCTAAACCCTTGAACCTGATCCGGGTAGTGCCGGCGTAGGAATAGGACGATTTCAATTTCTTGTCTTTTTGCGCATAACTTCCGGGTCTCCAAACGTTTTATCAGGAGACTCATATGAAAACATTAGCCCTTACCTTTGTTCTTTATCTCTTTCTAGCCTCATTTCCTGCTTATGCAGAAGATCTAAAGTCTTCGTTCTTACCCACCTCAGCATTGGCTTCAAGCCTTCAGGAAATTGTCGTAACAGCGAGTCTTCGTGATCTCAGTGTGCGTGATATCCCGGCTAGCTTGACGGTGTTTGAAGAGAGTACCTTGCGCGAACGCAATGCCGGTCATATCGAAGATATTCTTAATGCTGCACCGAACGTTAACTTTGCAACCGGGGCATCTCGGGGGCGCTATATCCAGATTCGGGGGGTCGGTGAACGCAGTCAATTTGTTGATCCGGTTAACCCGTCGGTGGGTATGGTCATTGATGAGATCGATGTGAGCGGGATCGGCAATGCAGGCACCTTGTTTGATGTCCGTCAGGTCGAGATACTGCGTGGCCCCCAGGGTACGCGCTATGGCGCTAATGCACTGGCTGGTATGGTCAATATTCGCTCCAATGATCCGACTGACACGTTTGAAAGCTCTGCAACTTCAAGTTACGGTAACTACGATAGCTGGAGTCTGGGTGGCATGGTCAGCGGGCCGCTCAACGATAGCTTGCTGGGTCGCCTGGCCGTTCAGCAACACCGTAGTGACGGCTTTGTTGACAACGATTTTCTCGACCGCGATAACACCAATAATCGTGATGAGTTAACGACCAGAGCTAAATTACGCTGGCTTGCCAGCGATACGCTCACTGTAGATGTAACCGGTCTGTATATCGACATCGACAACGGTTACGACGCCTTCTCCTTCGATAACAACCGGCATACCCTTTCTGATCAGCCGGGTCAGGATAATCAGGAAACCAGCGCTGTGGCCGTCACCACAACCTGGCGCGGCCACGACGCTTTTGAACTGCAGGTCATCACCAGCTGGTCCGATTCAAATCTTGAGTATGGTTATGATGAGGACTGGAGCTTTAACGGTTTATGTACTGGTCTGCCTTGCGAAGGTTGGGAATATTCGTCTACCGACAATTATCTCCGCGAGCGGGAAGCCAGCCGCCTGGAGCTTCGTTTAAGCTCCACCGAGGCGGGACAAATAGCGAACAATACTGACTGGGTCGCAGGCATTTATTTTAATCAGCAAGACGAATCTCTGAAACGTGAATTCTTTGACTGGGATTTGGGTTTAGCGGGTGCGGAGTTCACCAGTGATTACGAGGTCGAGGATCTTGCCCTTTATGGGCAGCTCTCTACGCCCCTAAATGAACGCCTGACACTGACCATAGGCGCACGCTGGGAGCGCTTCGAATCGGACTATAAGGATAGTCGAGCAGTTAAAGCCTCCCCGGATGAGGATCTTTGGGGTGGTCAGCTCAGCCTTGAATACCAGCTCGATAGCAATACCATGGTCTACGGGCTGGTGTCCCGTGGCTACAAGGCCGGTGGTGTCAATGGTGAGGCCGTAGGGCGGGCTGAGGGCAATGGCTTTGCCCCTTCGGTAAACAGTTTTCTGGAACAGCGTCTGGAGTTTGATACCGAAACCTTGCTTAACTATGAACTCGGTTTAAAGGGCTTTTATCTGGATGACACCTTGCAAGTCCGTGTTGCTGGATTTTTTATGGATCGTGACGATATCCAGTTAAAAGGCTGGTACAACGAAGGGCCATTATTTGTGGGTTATATCGATAATGCCGCCAACGGTGACAATTTTGGCGTCGAGTTCGAGTCGCTTTGGCAATTGACTGATCAGCTCCAGGTGTTTGTTAATCTTGGCTGGCTCGATACAGAGATCGATAATTTTGTGGTAAAAGCCGGTGCTGCGCTGGTCGATAAAAGTGGTCGAGAACAGGCTCATGCACCCAACTACCAATTTAATATCGGTACCCGTTTTGATTTCGGTAGGGGTTTTTACGGCCGCCTCGAAGTTGAAGGTAAGGACAATTTTTACTTTTCCGATAGTCATGATCAGGAGTCGGATAGCTACGAGTTAATCAACGTAAGTTTCGGCTATCAGAGTCAGCACTGGGATATAAGGCTTTGGGCACGGAATCTTAGCGATGAAGATTACGCTACCCGAGGCTTTTATTTTGGTAACGACCCTCGTAAATTTTATGACAATGAAGAATACGTCCAATTTGGTGAGCCGCGAGTGTTCGGCGTGAATACCACGTATCGTTTTTAATGACTGCCTCACTGAATCAGCTTTAAAAAAATAAAGCTAAACAAAAGAACCTTAACTAAATTATCGAGGCAATTTAAATGCTTCTCAGCGCAGAAATCAGTATGTATCCCCTGGCGGACACCTATATTCCACCAATCGATGGCTTTATCGAGAAACTTAATGGTTATGCGGATCTAAAGGTTGAAACCTTTCCGACCTGTACGGTGATTATGGGAGAGC
>JAHRWI010000375.1 GCA_019090225.1 Porticoccaceae bacterium | reverse complement strand
TAAAATGAGAACCAGTCGCCATTTATCAGCGCTAGGCTACCATTTGACGCCTTAAATTTAAACATCACCCGCTTATCCTCGCGGCCCTACCATTCATCGCTCTCGGAAGGCCAATTGCTTGGTTTTTAAGATCGGTTTGAGGATGTAATCTAGTATCGTCTTCTTGCCGGTCAAGATATCTACTTCCACCGTCATGCCTGGAATGATCGGTAGGGATTCTTCGCCGAAACCCAGGTCGCTGCTATCGGTTTTTAGACGTATCTCGTAATAGCTAACACCTTCTTCATCGATAAGGGTGTCGGGGCTGATCTGAATGACCTGAGCCGGCAAGCCACCATGTATCGAAAAATCATAGGCCGTAAACTTCACCGTTGCAGGTTGTCGGGGATGAATAAACGCTATATCTGAGGGTAGCACCTTGGCATCGACCAATAGAGAGTCATCCATGGGCACAATTTCTATCAGATCCATACCCGGCTGGATAACGCCGCCGATAGTTTTGACTTTGATTTGCTTGACGGTTCCACGCACCGGCGATCGAACGGTTGTTCTCGCCACCCGGTCGCTATAGGTTTCATTGCCTTCCTGTAAACGTGCCAGTTCAGCATTCACTTCATTCAACTCTCGGCGCGCCTCATTGGCGAAATTCTGCGCATAAGTATCGCTATTGGTTTTCGCCTCTTGATATTCAGACCGCAACTGTGGAATCGCGTATTCAGCTCGGCCCAACTCACCCTTTAAGTCATTCACCTGGCGTTCAAGGCGCAACAATTCGACTTGAGAAACTGCACCATCCTTGACCAGTGGTCGAGTAAAACTCAACTCCTGCTGCAATAGCTGATAGCTGCTGGCTAAACTATTTTTGTGAAGGCGAATGGACGACAACTCCTGTTTTTTCTGCTCCACCTTCTGATTAAGAGCCCTTAAGTGGGATTTAAATTCTGATAAACCAGACCGATATAGCTCACGTTCATTTTTTGCTAACGGATCGCTATCACTCTTGCCTAACTTGCTCCATTCCTCATCAAAGGTGCTGCCGTCAGCCTCCGCTCGTAGTCTCGCAACTTTCGCCTGAAATTGAGTGATTTGTAAGGCGCGCTCTCGCAATGTGGAAGAGAAGATTGTGTCATCCATCAGCAGCAAGGGCTGATCACGCTCGACAATATCACCCTCTGCGACAAACAAATCTGCCAGTATCCCGCCCTCGAGGTTCTGCACAATCTGCACATCACCCGAGGGCACAATTCGACCCTGACCACGAGTGAACTCATCAATTTCAGCAAAGTAAGCCCAGGTAATTGCGACCAGCACGAACACACAAATGACTCTCAGTAACAAGCGCTGTACACCAGGGGCCTGCTGCAACATGGCTTCCGAGGAGTAAGACATGTATTTAAGATCTGTGGCTGGGGTAACATCCAGGTTTGACCTCATAAGCTGCTGTAACCGACCCGGTTTGCTATCGTCGGCTTTAACTTTATTGTCTACGGTAACGTTGTCTTCGGTCATTTTTTTGAGCCTCTGACCTGGCCTTTTCTCAGCGCTTCGATCACCTGCTCTTTTGGTCCGTCTGCCATGACCTTGCCTTCGTCGAGAATAATGAGTCGATCAACAACGTCGAGCATGGTCATTTTGTGGGTGATCAATATCAGCGTGGTGTCTTTCGAAAACTCACCCAAGCTCTTTTTTACCAAGTTCTCACTGGCTTGATCCATTGAGGCAGTCGGTTCATCCAGCAGCACAACAGGGGGCTTGGTCAAAAACATTCGAGCCAGGCCTACCGCCTGCCGTTGACCACCAGACAATGTTTCACCGCGCTCCCCCACGGGTAAAGCGTAGCCAAGCGGATGATTGTTAACAAATGTATCAATACCCGCGGCCGTCGCAGCAGCGACGATTTCTGCGTCTTCAACCGCCGTTTGGCCAAGGGCGATATTCTCTCTAAGCGTACCGAAAAACAGTGTCACGTCCTGAGACACATAACCTATATTGCTACGCAGATCAGCCGGATCGAGCTGTTTAATATCAAAACCATCAACCAGAACCGAGCCTCGATCAGCCTGATACAAGGCCAGAATCAACTTCGACAGGGTCGATTTTCCAGAACCAATTCTGCCAATAATACCGACTTTATCACCGGGTTTGATGGCAAACGAGAGGCCGTTCAAAGCTGGCCTCGGTTGATCGGGGTACGAAAACGTTACGTCTTTAAAGACTATGTCCCCGTCCAGCTTATGACGGTGTAAAAAGCGCTCGTCCTCACTCCTCTCTACTGGCAAAGTCATAATTTCATCGAGTGATTTAAGCGTACCCTCAGCGTGATCATAGTTGGTCAGTAGCGATGCGACTTGTCCCAGCGGCGCTAACGCCCGACCATTAAGGATCACACAAGCTATCAATCCACCCATAGTCAGCTCTAAATCAGCAATCAAATAAACGCCCCAAACAACGATAGCGACCATTGCCAGCTGCTGTAAAAACTGCACCCCCTGTAGAGCCGAGTTAGACAACAAGCGTGATTGCAGGCTCCACTGTGAAACGTAACCCACCGCCTGCTCCCAGTTTCGCTGGACAGCACCTTCTGCACCGGCGGTTTTTATGGTTTCGATACCCACCAGACTCTCGACCAGGGTGGCATTTTTTTTAGCCGCTCCTCGCATGACATTTTCGATAGTCGGGCGCAATCTAACTTGAGCCTGGTACGCCAACAATAATGATAGGGGGATGACTACCAGAGGCACCGTCACCAACCAGCCTCCGAGATACGCAATAAACCCGAGAAAGATAATAAGAAAAGGCAAATCGATTAAGGTGAGTATGGTTGTTGAAGTGATAAAACTTCGGATAGCGTCAAATTCGTGGAGGCGGTTAGCAAAAGCACCAACAGATACCGGCCGACTGCCCATTTTGAGATTAAGAACCCGTTCAAATAATCGGGCCGAAACGATAACGTCAGTGCGCTTTGCCGCTAGCTCAACCAGGTAGCTACGTAGAAATTTCAGGCCCAGATCAAAGCAATAGACGATGGCAACACCAATCGCCAGAGCCCATAGGGTTTCGATGGCATTATTCGGCACCACCCGGTCATAAACGTTCATAACAAATAAGGGCTGGGCCAGCACAAATAAATTAATAAATAACGAGGCGATCAACACATCTTTATAAATATGTGTCGAGCTTTTAAGCACCCCCCAGAACCAGTGATCCCCGGCGCTTTTGTATATTTTGGGTGTCCGGGAATCGAATTGTTGGGTAGGCCGGAGATAGAACACCTGACCTTGATAATGGCTTGCCAATTCGCTGATATCGACCTGACGCAAACCGTGGCTGGCTGGCGCCATCAACATGACATAACCAGCATCGACGTCGATATCGGTGATCACCGCGTAGCGGTCATCGTCCAGACTAATAATCGCAGGTAATACAGTTGGGGGAATCTCCTGCAAACTACGCTGTAGAGGCATTGCGGCAAGACCCGCTCGGTTAGCGGCTCGAACAAATAGATCTAGTGTGAGCTTACCATCTTCCAATGGCAAGCCGGCAGAAATAGTAGCAACCGAAGTTTTTTGACCTTCGAGATGGGATATTAATAACAGGCAATCCATTAAGCTCGTAAAGTGCTCGTGAGAATCCGCCAGGGTGCTTCCCTCAGACTGAGCTGATGAGCTGCCTTTTTCGGTCATGAAGATACCTCTAATTCACCTAAATAAATACCCGCAAGCTATTGCGGGTATTGTATTTTAACATGATTCAGGGAAGGAGATTAATCACCGTACTGCTTACAAATGCATCTCCTTATGCGCTATTTTTTTAATGCATCCTACTTAGCAATCAGTTCTCATATTTATTTCTTTGGCGCTCTTGGCACATATCCAACCATAGCTTTTGTTTCGAGATATTCTTCAAGCCCCCATGAACCATGCTCCCGACCGTTGCCAGACATTTTGTAGCCACCAAAGGGCGCGCCCTGATCAAAACGAGCGCCATTCAATTCCACATGACCAGCCCGCAGTCGTCGTCCAATCTTTCGGGCATGTTCAATATCACCGGCCTGGACATAGCTCGACAAGCCATAAGGATTGTCATTAGCAATGGCCACTGCGTCATCATCAGTATCATAAGGAATTAGGCACAGAACCGGTCCAAAAGCCTCCTCTCGGGCGCTGACCATGTCATTACTCACATTGGTGAATATGGTGGGTGCAATAAAATAACCGGTTTCACAGCCCGCAGGTTTCTCAGTGCCACCGCACAATAAAGTCGCACCTTCGTTGATTCCTCGCTCGATAAAAGTCAGAACACGCTCATATTGGGCTTTATTGGCCAGCGGCCCCATGTAGGTATCGTCCTCGAGTGGATCACCTACTTTGATACCCTCAATCGTCTTCAGGGCAATATCTTCGATTTCTTTTAAGTCATCACGAGGCACCAGCATGCGCATTGGGCCATTACAGGCCTGACCGGAATTAAACATGCTCAAGCGAACCCCGCCTCTCACGGCGCGCGCATAATCTGCACCTTTGAGAATGATATTAGCTGACTTGCCACCCAATTCCTGACCCACTCTTTTGATCGTTGGAGCAGCAGCTATCGCCACAGCGGCACCGGCACGGGTGGAACCGGTAATCGACACCACGTCGACTTCAGGATGTCGGGCTAAAGCTTCGCCCACTATGGGCCCCTGACCAACCACCAGATTAAAGACGCCTGCCGGAACGCCAGCATCGTCAAATATTTCTGCGAGAATAAAAGCATCGAGCGGCGCTAACTCACTGGGTTTCAAGACCATCGTGCAGCCCGCTGCCATGGCCGAGGCCACCTTGCCACCAATTTGATTAAGCGGCACATTCCACGGTGTAATCAAACCACATACGCCCGCAGCTTCTTTGACGACGCGGGTGCTGCCGTGTTCGGCTTCGAATTCATAGTCACGACATAATTGCGCTGCTTCCTTGAAGGTAAACAGCGGATTGGCGATTTGCACGGATTCACAAAGCATGACCGGCATGCCCATTTCCGCAGTAATCGCAGCGGTCAGGTCGTCGGTTCGGACTTCTATTCCGGCGGCAATTTTATCCAGGTACTGAGCACGTGTTTCTGGATCGGTCTGTGACCAGTCATCAAAGGCATTACGCGCCGCCATAACGGCCGCATCAACATCTGCTTCACCACCGGAGGCCACCGTCGCTACCACTTGCTCGGTAGCCGGATTAACAATTTCAGTTACATCGGTACCCAGGGGGGCTACCCATTGACCGTTAATATAAAACTTATCTCTCACTATCACCTGCACGTCCTCCGTAGGAATTCACTAATAGGGTCTTACATAGGGTAAATCAGTATTCATCAAATCAGCCGCCTCTCAAGCCTGGCACACAACGTTTACGAAACGACGATATGTAATCATGGTACCCAAGCATAAAATCGAGCGGCGAAATATACCATGAGAGCGACACCGAAAGTTAAGCCAGGCACCGCCAAATCAAAAAATTTAGCCTAGTGGCGCAACATAATTCTACCCACCCTAAAATAAACTGTAAAATGTTCTCAGACCACACCCTTCTACTCAGTTATTCCTACCCCCATCGCTGCTCTATGACCACAAGCAAAAACCAACATATCGACGATACGCCCTCCTGCCGACCTCTGGATCGTCGCTTTTGCGTTGCACCCATGCTTGACTGGACAGATCGATATTGTCGCTACTTTTTGCGCTTGCTGAGCAAACACAGCGTCCTGTACACAGAGATGATAACGACTGGCGCCCTGCTCCACGGTGATTATCATAAGCTCTTGAAGCACGATCCCTTTGAGTACCCACTCGCATTACAACTGGGCGGCAATGATCCTGAGCAGCTGGCCCAATGCGCAAAATTAGCCGAAAGTTTTGGCTATGCAGAGATCAACCTGAACTGCGGATGTCCCAGCAACAAGGTTCAACAGGGGCATTTTGGTGCGTGCTTAATGAAGCAACCGCAGCTGGTGGCCGATTGCGTCTCTGCAATGTGCAACACGGTCGACATCCCCGTTACCGTCAAAC
>JAHRWI010000374.1 GCA_019090225.1 Porticoccaceae bacterium | reverse complement strand
CGAATTGTATCAGGACTTATCGGCCGTCAACTAATCCTTACCGCTAATGAACTGCCCACAAACTAAGTTTAGCGATAAGCCCATTTCGACCTGATTTTCCGACTCGCTCAGGCTAAAATGGCGACTTTTATTATGGACACAGCGATGACCAATCCCGACAGACCCTCTATCACCTACAAAGATGCCGGTGTAGACATTGAAGCAGGCAACGCCCTGGTCGAACGCATCAAACACGTCGCCCGTAAAACCCGGCGTCCGGAGGTGATGGGAGGCCTAGGCGGTTTCGGTGCGCTGTGCAGAATACCCGCCGGTTATTCAGAGCCCCTGCTGGTTTCCGGAACCGATGGTGTCGGCACCAAACTACGCCTCGCTATAGATCTACAACGACACGATAGCGTCGGCATAGACCTGGTTGCTATGTGCGTCAATGATTTGATTGTTTGTGGTGCCGAGCCGCTGTTTTTTCTCGACTACTACGCCACCGGTAAGCTAGATATCGATACCGCTGCTGCGGTGGTCGAAGGCATCGGCAAAGGTTGCGAGTTAGCAGGTTGCGCTCTGGTCGGTGGTGAGACTGCGGAAATGCCCGGCATGTATGAAGGCGCTGATTACGACCTGGCAGGCTTCTGTGTCGGTGTTGTTGAAAGCGCTGAGCTTATCGATGGCAGCAAAGTCGCTAGTGGCGATACCTTGATTGGTCTGGCATCGAGCGGGCCACATTCCAACGGATTTTCTCTGATTCGTAAAATTCTCTCGGTAAACGACGCCGACCCACTCACGACTCAAGTCGGTGATCAATCACTGGCCGACGCCCTGATGGCCCCCACCCGCATTTACGTAGAATCTTTACGGAAACTTTTCAAAACGGTGCCGGTTCACGCCCTTGCCCATATCACGGGTGGTGGACTGCTGGAAAACATTCCTCGTGTACTACCAGAGCATACCAAAGCCCTTATCGACACGAGCACCTGGTCCCTACCCCCGGTCTTCCAGTGGCTGCAGGAGGGTGGCAACATCAGCCAGGAAGAGATGTATAAGACCTTTAACTGCGGGATCGGCATGGTACTGTGCGTACCGGCTACCGATGCTCAGGCAGCACTGACACAACTGGCAGCGAGTGGAGAAACGGCCACTATTATCGGTTCGATTGAAACTTCAAAGGATAGTCTCGCCAGTATCGAACTGCTTGGCTAATAAGCACTAGCCGATAGACACAACTCAATCGACTTTGAGGGCCCCAATAGCAAAAGCCGTCTGGCTTAGAAATACACGATCAACGGGCCTTTAAATAACGGGGTCTTACTGAACCCAGCGGTAAATTGGCACTCTAAGGTCAACCTTCTCCTTGTGGTCTCGCCATTGAGGCATTGTCACTGAAGCACATCCTCATCATAAACAATCACCACTGACACAAATTGATATTGAATACCAATTGAATTGTCGAGGTACATTATTTTGCAAATACGTCTGATCTGGCTTTGTCTTACAGGCCTGTTAATGCCCTTCTCCTACCTCCAGGCAGAGTCCTTCCCCGCACCCTACGAAATCATCTATGTCGCCAAATATAATGGCATGGACGTAGAGGCAAAGCATGAGCTAATAGTGAATGAAAATAGCTATCAACTGTTAGCGACGGTTAAAGGCTTGCTCGGCGGCATGACTGAGCGAGAAGATTTTCATATTGACCAGCGGGGTCGTATCCGTCCAGATTCCTATAAAGCCGAGAAGTCGTTTTTCGGCGTACAAAAAACCGAAATCCTGGTCGTTGATCAGGCCGCCAATAAGGCTATTTATACTCGCAAAAAAAAGCACCGCGAGCTAAGCATGCTGCCAAATTATCTAGGCCCGGTAAGTTATCAACTACAGTTACGTCGGGACCTGGAGGCTTTCGCTGACCTCCCCTCTGATGCACTGAATCCCTCCAGCTCCTTCACCTACAAAGTCTTGTCGAGAGGAAAAATCAAGGATTACACTTTTGAGGTACTCGGTGAAGAAGTTCTCGATACTCCACTAGGGCCGCTGCCAACATTTAAGTTGCAGCGTGTTAGGGACGGGGGCAAACGTAAAACTATCTTCTGGATGGCCCCCGATTGGGAGTTCCTGGTGGTCAAAATCCGTCAGAACGAAAAAGACGGTGAACAATACGAAATGCTTATAAAAACTGCCACCATTCGTGGTCAGGCGATGTCCTTAGCCACTGAAAAGGCAGCGTTGTAGCAGCTAAGCGCTAAGTCCGAAGCAAATAGCAACAGAATCAGGAACACAACATGACAGAATCAGAGTTTGATGAATTAAGTCCGACACCCCAACAAGCAAATAGCTGGCTGCCTATGTTGATAGTCGTGGCACTGGCCGGTCTAGCCTCTGTCGGCGCTTATTTTCTGTATTGGCAACAACTAGCGCCTAAGCCCGAGTCCGAACCGGCTCAGGTAACAATTGAGACAAGTATCCCGCCCAAAGCGCCCGAGGTGGTGAGCGAAACAAGCCCGACCATCCCCCAACAACAAACCCAGTCTCAACAGCGTACTGCTCCGCCCGCGCTTGCGGAAAGCGACGATTTTCTTCGTCAACACTGGCAGGAGATGGGCCTGCCCGAGAACACTCAAGCCTGGCTAAGTGGCGACTTCGTCATTCAGCGTGCGGTGGGCTTTATTGATGGTCTTGCCAACGGAGCCTTGCTACGTAAACTCACACCACTGGACACATCAACCTCCCTGCTACCCAAGTCCACTTTTCAGGCCAGCCAGAGTGAAGGCGAGCTCCAGCTCGGCCAAACTAACTTTGAGCGCTATTCAGCCTTCACAAAATTTTTAGTTTCTATTAAGCCCACGCACCTGGCCGACCTGTTTCACTGGCTGCGGCCCTTGCTAGAAAGTGCCTACGGCGAATTAGGTCAACCCGCCGAGCAACTTGGTAATCGAGTGATTACCGGACTTGAACTGATGTTGGGCACGCCGGACATAGACTCACCCATCGCTTTGAAGCGGGAGTCGGTCTATTATCAATTCGCCGACCCAGCGCTGGAAGCACTACCCGAATCACAAAAATTATTATTAAGGATGGGGCCGAAAAACCGTGCCGTCATCAAGCAGTGGCTAAGCTCTCTGAAACAAGCCTTGCTGGCGGAAACCTGAATCACACACAAACGCAATCAGGCTTTCGGTAAAGTCACACCCTGCTGACCCTGATACTTGCCACCCCGGTCTTTATAAGACGTTTCACAAACTTCGTCGGCCTCAAAAAATAGCATTTGCGCAACGCCTTCATTAGCGTAGATCTTGGCAGGCAGGCTCGTGGTATTGGAAAACTCGAGAGTCACATGACCTTCCCACTCCGGCTCTAGCGGCGTCACATTGACGATAATGCCGCAACGGGCATAGGTGGATTTACCCAGACAAATAGTCAGCACACTGCGGGGGATACGGAAGTATTCAACGGTTCTTGCCAGGGCAAATGAATTGGGAGGAATCACACAACTATCGCCCTTAAAATCCACGAAGCTATCGGGATCAAAGTTTTTAGGATCGACGGTCGCGGAGTGAACATTGGTAAAAATCTTAAACTCATCGGCACACCGAACATCGTAGCCATAACTGGATACTCCGTAGGAAATCACCCGCTCACCATTACTGTGAGGGTCGCGCACTTGATCGCTCTCAAAAGGCTCGATCATGCCTTGCTCAGCGGCCATACGACGAATCCACTTATCTGCTTTAATACTCAATTCTCACTCCTCAGCTGCCACGGAAAAACCGTCCTTAAAATCTTTTATCTTGGGTGAACAGGTTTAATCTTCAATAGAAATGACTGGCGCTTTAACAGTATTTTCAGCCAAAGCTGTCATCAGGTTTTCAGCAATAGCCCTGTAACTCTGGGCTATCTCGCCTTCTGGCTCGGTGAGCGCGATGGGCGTACCACGGTCGCCTTCTTCACGAATACGTTTATCCAGGGGCAGTGAACCCAGCAAGCGTGTGTCATATTCCGATGCCACTTTTTGTCCACCGCCCTCACCAAATATAGACTCGGCATGACCACAGTTTGAACAAATATGCACGGCCATATTTTCGACTATACCCAGTACCGGCACCTCTACCTTGCGAAACATCTCAATACCTTTGCGGGCATCCAGCAGGGCAATATCCTGTGGCGTGGTCACTACCACGGCACCAGATACTTTGGCTTTTTGCGACAAAGTCAGCTGAATATCTCCGGTGCCTGGCGGCATATCAACGACGAGCACATCCAGCTCGCCCCAAATACTCTGTTCCATCATTTGTGTCAGGGCACCACCGGCCATCGGGCCGCGCCAAACCATCGGGGTTGACTCAGTGGTGAGATAACCAATTGACATGGTTTTGAGACCGTGAGCAGGCACCGGCACAAAGGCTGTACCGTTGACTACCTGGGGTTGCACAGAGTCGGTGATGCCGAGCATCTTCGGCAAACTGGGACCGTAAATATCTGCATCAAGAAGGCCTATATTAAGCCCTTTACCGTCTTTGCTCAGGGTGGCCAGGGCCAGGGCGAGATTCACCGCTGTGGTCGATTTACCCACGCCACCTTTGCCAGAGGCCACGGCGACAATGTATTTCACTTTCTTCATACCACTTTCTACTACTGCTTTGGCCATGCCTTGTTCACCATCCGCTTAATGAAAATCCAATCCAAAACCGCTATAGTTGCGGCCCCTAAAATCACCCATTTAATACCGTTTACCTATGCCATTAGCCGACCAAGAGTCATCAACCAACAAAGAGCCATCTGAGCAACAAACTGCTCGCCGAGAAATCCTTGTTACCAGCGCCCTGCCCTACGCCAATGGCGCGATTCATCTGGGCCACCTGGTTGAATATATCCAGACCGATATATGGGCGCGTTTCCAGAAAGCCAGGGGGCACGAATGTTACTACGTCTGTGCCGACGATGCTCACGGAACTGCCATTATGCTCAAGGCCGAAGAGCTGGGTATTAGCCCTGAGCAACAGATCGAAACCGTAAAGGCCGAGCACGAGAAAGATTTCGGTGAGTTTCTCATTGAGTTCGACAACTACCACTCGACCCACTCCGAAGAAAACCGCGTTTTATCTGAAGAAATATACCGACGACTCAAGGCCAACGGCCATATTGCCACACGGGAAATCACCCAGGCTTACGACCCCGAAAAAAATCTATTTTTAGCCGATCGCTATATCATAGGCAGCTGCCCCCGCTGTAAAGCTGAGGAGCAATACGGAGATAACTGCGAGGCCTGTGGGGCCACCTATGCGCCGACAGACCTGATTGACGCCAAATCGGCCATTTCCGGGGCGACACCCATTGCGAAAGCATCCACTCATTATTTTTTCACGCTGCCCGAATTCAGTGATTTTCTGAAGGAGTGGACCCGAGCCGGTCACGTCGGCGATGAGATCGCCAACAAACTCGCCGAATGGCTCGATGTCGGCTTGCAGGAATGGGATATCAGCCGAGATGCGCCCTACTTCGGCTTCGAAATCCCCGACGCCCCCGGTAAATATTTTTATGTGTGGCTGGATGCCCCCATCGGCTACATGGCCAGTTTTAAAAACCTTTGCGACCGCGAGGGTATCGACTTTGGTCGCTTCTGGGCCAAAGATGTCAGTACCGAGCTGTACCATTTTATTGGCAAAGACATCGTCAATTTCCACGCTCTATTCTGGCCAGCGATGTTGACCAGCGCGGGCTTTCGCACACCAAATAAAGTCTGCGTACACGGTTTTCTCACCGTCAATGGCAAGAAGATGTCCAAATCCCGGGGCACCTTTATCAATGCCCGCACCTATCTTGAGCATCTGAACCCGGAATATTTACGCTATTACTTTGCCGCTAAGTTATCTTCTGGTGTCGAGGATCTGGATCTCAATCTGGACGATTTCATCCAGCGGGTGAACAGCGACATGGTCGGCAAGGTGGTGAATATTGCCAGCCGCTGTGCCCGCTTTGTCACCAACGGTAACGACGGCGTGCTCGCCGCCAGCATATCCAATACAGAATTATGGCAGCGCGCGGTAGATGCCGGAGAAACCATCGCCGCCCATTACGAAGCCCGCAACTTCGGCAAGGCCATGCGTGAAATTATGGCCATCGCCGATGCCGCCAACGAATACATTGCCGCCCAGGAACCCTGGAAAATGGCCAAGGAAGAAGGCCGCGCAGCCGAAGTTCAGGATACCTGCTCCCTGGCCATCAACCTGTTCCGAGTATTGATGATTTATTTAAAGCCCGTGTTACCCGACATGGCCAAACAGGCGCAGGTATTTCTCAATGATGATCTGCGTTGGGACGGCACCATCGAGCCCTTGAGTAATCATGCTATTGAAGCGTTTAAACCCATGCTCAAGCGCGTCGAAAAAGACAAAGTTGAGGCCATGGTCGAAGCCAGCCGCGAGGCCGCACCGGCTGCGACAGCACCTGTCAGCGAAGATGTCGAAGCTAACAACGCCATCGAAGCTCTCGCTGAAGAAATCAGCTTTGATGACTTTATCAAAGTCGATCTGCGAGTGGCCCGTATCGTCGCCGCCAGTCATGTCGAGGGTGCTGGAAAATTACTCCAGTTAACACTCGATATCGGTAATGAAACCCGCAATGTGTTTTCCGGCATCAAATCCGCATACAAGCCAGAGGATCTCGAAGGTCGTCTAACGGTAATGGTCGCCAACCTGGCACCGAGAAAAATGCGCTTTGGTGTTTCTGAAGGCATGGTGCTGGCAGCAGCGGATGACGCTAAGGGCATCTATTTGTTAGAGCCGGACAGCGGCGCGCAGCCGGGACAACGTGTTACTTAGTTAATGAGGCTAATCTATAATTAGGCCACCTAATATTAGACCACCTACAATTAGCTTCGTTAAAACCAACCAGCCTGACAAGCCAGTGGGATAGGCTTATATTACAAAATGACCTAAAACGCGGCTTATTTATTATTTAACGTCGATTGGTCGATGCTCGATAATAGCCTGCCATTCGCGCCCAGTTAAGCTTAAGCGTTCACGCTCACACGGCCAATATCATGCAAGAATTTGCTGCCATCTTTATCAGCACCATTCTGGTCAATAATTTTGTATTGGCTCAGTTTCTTGGCCTGTGCCCGTTTATGGGCGTCTCCAATAAGCTCGAAACCGCTATCGGCATGGCCAGTGCTACCACTTTTGTATTAACCCTTGCGGCTATTTCCAGCTACCTGGTCAATACCTGGATATTAGTGCCTCTGGGTCTGACCTACTTAAAAACCATCGCCTTTATTTTAGTGATTGCCGTGGTGGTGCAGTTCACCAAAATGTTTATCGAAAAAACCAGCCCGCTGCTGTATCGCGTTCTCGGTGTGTTTTTGCCGCTGATTACCACCAACTGTGCGGTGCTCGGCGTGGCTTTACAAAACACGGCAAAAAGCCGAACTTTTATGGAATCCAGCCTCTACGGTTTTGGTGCAGCGTTGGGCTTTTCTCTGGTGCTGATTTTATTTTCCGCCATGCGCGAGCGCCTCGCGGTCGCCGATATTCCCATGCCCTTTCAGGGCGCTGCCATCGGCATGATCACCGCTGGTCTGGCGGCATTGGCGTTTATGGGCTTCGCGGGTCTGGTGTAAAGCTACTATGACTGAACTGTCTTCACTGGAACTGCTGTTTACGGCTGTGCTCGCGCTCGTCGTGCTCAGCGCTGTCTTTGGTGCCATTCTGGGTTTTGCTGCCGTGCAGTTTAAAGTGGAAGGTAATCCCCTGGTCGAACAGGTTGATGCTCTGCTGCCCCAAACCCAATGCGGGCAATGCGGACACCCCGGCTGCAAACCCTATGCCCAGGCCATCGTCGATGAGGGCGAGGCCATCAATCACTGTCCGCCCGGTGGTCAGGCGACTATCAATGCCCTGGCAAGCCTGCTCGACATCCCCGCCCCTGAGCTGGACGAAGAACACGGCGAAGAGGCCGATGTTAAAACTGTGGCCTATATCCGCGAAGAAGAATGCATTGGTTGCACCAAGTGCATCGTCGCCTGCCCAGTAGATGCCATCCTGGGTGCGGCGAAATTGATGCACACCGTCATCGCCTCGGAATGCACCGGCTGCGATTTGTGCGTGGAGCCCTGCCCAGTTGATTGCATCGATATGCTGCCCGTACCTCAGGGCCTGGCTGACTGGCATTGGGATTCACCACCCAGCTCTGCCGAGCAACTCCAGGGACTCAACATTATTGCCACTGATCGCCGGCCGGATGTGGCCGCATGAGTATCCTCTTACGTCTCAACATGAGCATCTCGATATGAGAAAGCTATGGGATATCCACGGCGGCATTCATCCTCCTGAAAACAAGGAGCAATCGCTTAAGCTAGCTATTACTCAGGTGCCGCTACCTGAAGTACTTGTCCTGCCTTTGAATCAGCACATTGGCGCACCTGCCCTGCCCATCGTAGAGCCTGGCGACAAGGTGCTGAAAGGCCAGATAATTGCCGAACCAAACGGTTTCGTTAGC
This sequence comes from Porticoccaceae bacterium, assembly GCA_019090225.1. Taxonomy (GTDB): domain Bacteria; phylum Pseudomonadota; class Gammaproteobacteria; order Pseudomonadales; family Porticoccaceae; genus HB2-32-21. The sequence goes on along the minus strand of JAHRWI010000374.1, from coordinate 2,853 downwards.
GCTGCTGTGCATGCCCCTAGCTCTGGCACCATCGCCGCCATTGAAGATCACGCCATCCCCCATCCATCAGGCTTGAATGCCCCCTGCATCATGATTCATCCCGATAGCGAAGAGCGGTGGTGCGAACTCCAGGCAAACACAAATTACCAAACGCTAGCGCCCGAACAAGTGCTCAGCATTATTCGCAATGCAGGTATCACCGGTATGGGCGGCGCGGGTTTTCCTAGCTCGGTTAAATTGCAGCCCCGGCAAAGTATTAGCACATTGATTATCAATGCTACGGAATGCGAACCCTATATTACTGCCGACGACAGACTGATCCGCGAACGTGCCGAAGAGATTATTATTGGTATTGATATCCTCGCTCATATTCTGGGTCGTCCCGAACAGGTCTTAATCGGCATCGAAGATAACAAACCCGAAGCCTATAAAGCACTTGAGTCGGCATTAACCAGTTCAGCGTTTGCGACAACCATCGAAGTAGTCGACTTCCCCACCAAATACCCCTCTGGCGGTGAGAAACAACTCATACAAATCTTGACCGGCCAGGAAGTCCCCAGCGGCAAATTACCTGCAGAACTCGGTATCGTTTGCCAGAATATCGGCACTACCTATGCGATATATAAAGCGGTCTATAAGGGTGAACCCTTAATTTCCAGGATCACCACAGTCACTGGCAATAGCTGCACCAAAGCGGGCAACTACGAGACCTTAATCGGCACACCAGTTAGTCACTTGCTGGCCAATGCTGGCTTCGATGAATTCCTCTGCCAACGGCTTATTATGGGCGGCCCGATGATGGGCTATACCCTCGACGATCTCAGCGCCCCGGTGATTAAATCCACCAACTGTTTACTGGCCGCCGATATCGAGGAGAGTCCGCCCAGCAATATCGCCCAGGCCTGCATACGCTGCGGACATTGCTCACAAGCCTGCCCCGCCAACTTGCTACCCCAGCAGTTGTACTGGTATGCCAAAGCCAAAGACTATGACAAATTGGCCGCCCACAATCTCGCCGATTGCATCGAATGTGGCGCTTGCTCTTATGTCTGCCCCAGCGAGATCCCACTGGTTCAGTACTATCGCGCTGCCAAAGGTGAAATTCGCCTGATCGAGCAGGAAAACGTCATTGCCGACCGTGCTCGCCAACGCTTTGAGCATCATCAGGAAAGGCTTATCAAAGCCGAAGAGGAACGAAACGCAAAACGCGCAGCCCGCAAAAAAGCCGCCGAACTTGCGAAGCTCGCTGCTGATAACCTTACTGCTGACAATAAAGGCAACACCCAGACTGACGAGGGACTTAGTGGCGATACGGATATCATCCAGGCCGCACTAGCCAGAGTCAGCGCCGCCAAAGCCTCACCGGAACAGGAACTCAAGCGCCTGCAACGAGCACTTAGCGCCACCGAAAACCGTCTGCATAAAGCCCAGCAAAAACTGGAACAGGGTAAGGCTGAAGATTCAACATACGGCACCCTTGAAGCGAGCCTAGAACAGAGCCGACTTCGCCACCAGGAGGCGGTCAATAATTTATCTGCATACACCAGTAAAAATGAAGCTAGTGATACGGATAACGACTCCGACAAGGCAACATCTGATCAAGACCAGGTCGCCCTGGATGCTGCCGCCATCGCGATTAAGAACGCCCAGCAAAAAGCCGCACAGCAGGCGGACATGTCAGTACTGGAAAAACTGCAAAACCAATGCGACGGCCTCCTCAAGCGTCTGGATAAGGCCCGCAATCGCCTGGCCCAGGCTGAATCCGATAAGGACGAGAATCTTGAAGCCTTCAGCAATGCCCTGACCAAACTCGAAGGCAAACTGGTAGATGCTGAAGCCAAGCTGGCTGAAGCAGAAGCAGAAGCAGAAGCAGAAGCAGAAGCGAGCGATGCTGAGTCCTTCGATTCTAAATCATTAGAAGCAAAGCCCTTAAATAAGGAGCAAAGCCACTAATGGCCCTGCTCCGCACTACCTCACCCCATCTCCATGCGCCCCAAACTACCCAGCATGTGATGCAGCAACTCCTGCTGGCCACGATTCCAGGCTTACTGGCCTTACTCTGGCATTTTGGTTGGGGTTCATTGATCAACATCCTTATCGCCAGCGCCACCGCCCTGGCTTGTGAAGCGGCCATCGTCACTGCGCGAAAGCGCCCGGTGTGGTTTTACCTTCGAGATTGCAGCGCCCTGGTGACTGCCGTATTAATCGGCCTCGCCCTGCCACCGCTTGTGCCCTGGTGGGTAGTGGTGGTCGGCACCGCCTTCGCCATTATTATCGCCAAACATCTTTACGGCGGCATGGGTTACAACCCTTTTAATCCCGCCATGGTCGGCTATGTGGTGCTACTCATCTCCTTCCCTCTTGAGATGACCACCTGGCCTGCGGCCCACAGCATTCTTGCCGCCGATATAAACCCACCCGGCTTATGGGAATCTATCCAGATCGTTTTCCAGTTTTCAGGCAGCTTTGAGTTTTCAGGCAGTTCAGTTGACGCCTTTACCGCCGCCACACCGCTGGACGCCTTTAAGCACAACAACGGCCTGTTAGTGGAGCAGTTTTACCAGCAGGATGCCTGGTTCGCTACTGGCCGCTGGGCTGGCGCAGGCTGGGAATGGGTCAACCTGGGCTTTCTCGCTGGCGGCTGCTACCTCTTATACAAAAAAATATTTACCTGGCACGCGCCGGTCGCCATGTTGAGCGCACTAACCGTCATGGCCTGGCTCAATAATGATGGCGGCAGCTCGATCAGCAATGGCCCAGCAAGCCTGCACTTGCTCAGTGGCGCGACCATGCTGGGTGCGTTTTTTATTGTTACCGACCCGGTCACCTCAGCGGTGTCGAATACGGGGCGCT
>JAHRWI010000373.1 GCA_019090225.1 Porticoccaceae bacterium | reverse complement strand
GCCTTCGGCAGTGGCGATACGGGTGGTGATGGTTTTGCCGCTGACATCAACCATTGAGGCTTCACCGGCGGCGTTGATATGGCTTAATTTATTCATAAGGCGGATTTATGATTAGGCGGGTTTATGAAGCTTCGCGGGTGCTGCATTCGTTTCCGTCTTTATCACCAGCAATGGTTTTTAACTGGCCAACAAAGTTACAGGGTTTGTGGCTGGCATCCAGTTGTTCGCCGATGATGCCGTCCCAGGCTGTGCGGCAGGCGTTGGTGGAGCCGGGCATGCAAAATACGATGGTGCCGTTCGATAGTCCCGCTACCGCACGAGATTGCACCGTGGAGGAGCCGATATCCTTATAGGATATTTGCCGGAATAATTCACCATAGCCGTCTACCACCGTGTCAAATAGCGGCAAGATGGCCTGGGGTGTCGAGTCGCGACCAGTAAAACCTGTGCCGCCAGTAATTAAAATCGCCTGTATATCCTCAGAGGCAATCCAGGTGGCGACGATGGCGCGAATATTATAAAGGTCGTCTTTGACGATTTGTTTTAGGACCAGTTGGTGACCAGCATCGCTGAGTTTCTCTACCAGTAATTTTCCGGAGGTATCGCTGCCTTTATTGCGACTGTCGGATACGGTTAAGACTGCGATGCGTAACGAACGGAATTCTTCAGCATAATTTTTGACCACGGTATTAACCTCCAATCATAGCCAGATGACGGGTGCCGCCGCTCTGACCGTCCTGTAAAAAATGACTAACTTTCTTATCGAGCAACTGGTTTTGTAGAAATTCGATCAGCTCATCTCGCTGCTCATCGGACTGCAACAGGGGCCGAACATCAATGCCTGTGTCAGAGAACAGGCAGAGGTGGAGTTTGCCGGTAGAGTCCATACGCAGTCGGTTGCAGGTGCTACAGAAATCTTTGCTGTAGGGCATGATTAAACCAATCCGGCCCTGATAATTCTCGTGGTAAAACTCCTGTGCGGGTCCTGCATCCACCGCTCTAATGGTTTGTATCCAACCATTTGCTAGCAGCCATTGGCGGAGTTGCTCACCGGCTACATGATGTTTGGCAAAAAATTCACTATTGTCGCCGGTCTGCATTAATTCGATAAAGCGCAGTGTGATGGGCTTGTTTTTGATCCAGTCGAGAAAGGGTGCCAGTTGCTTGTCATTCAAGCCGCGCAACATAACCGCGTTGACTTTAATCGAGGCTATGCCGAGTGCGATGGCACGGTCGAGACCATCGAGTAATTCGTGGAGCCGAGAGTGGCCGGTGATGGCCTTGAAAACCCCAGGGTCGAGGCTGTCGATGCTGAGATTAAGGGCATCCAAACCTGCATCAGCCCATTCGTCAACTACTTCCGGCAAACGGTAACCATTGGTGGTGATAGCGACCTTTTCTATGCCAGGGGTGGCCTTAACTGTACGGATGATCTCAGGTAAATCTTTGCGCACCGAGGGCTCGCCGCCAGTAATGCGAATCTTCCTGGTGCCAGCCGCACCGAAAGCGGCGCAGACACGGCGAATTTCATCCAGCGACAAAAACGCCTGATCGGGTTTGCCCTCGTAACCATCGGGAAGGCAATAGTTGCAACGGAAGTTGCAGACATCGGTGATAGACAGGCGCAGGTAATGAAACTCGCGGCCGAAGTTATCTCGTAACATGCAAACACCTTTCCAAAGTCGGGAGGAGGCCAGGTTTCCCCAACATCCCTCAGAATGTCTACTCAGCTTTTCTCAAAATTGAGACAAGGCAAGAGTGAATTCTCGGCACAAGGTTCATCACCATTGAGGGTTTTAGAACGCGGGTGCTCGGAGCTTGTCATTAAATTGACCGAGGCAGTTTAGCATAGCTGATCAGCTCTTTCGCTGAGAAGTCGGCGAGGATCACGCCAGCATATTTGTGGGACAGGGGAAGGAGTAGCGTGTCGTTTGTAGCCTATTGATCAGCTTGCATATTGGCCTCAAATAGCCCAATTTGGTTTTCGCTATCGAGTTTGGCCTTATCCATTGTTTGAATGGCCTGATGAATAAGCTCGTTTTTATTTACTGTATTGCTCCCGTAAAAAACGGTAATGCCCTGGCTTATAGAGAGCGGTGTGTTTAGTTCATTGAATGATGCGTCAAGAGCCTGGGGCAGGAGTTTAGCGAAAGTGCTTTGCAGTCTTTTCGCCACATGTTTAGCACCCGTATAGTCCGTTTCGGGACATATCACCAGGAATTCGTTACCGGTATACCGGTAACTGGTATCGTTCTCACGAAGGGTGTCTTTTGTTACCAGGGCCAACAGCCTTAAGGCATCGTCACCGAGTAGATGGCCAAGTTGGTCATTGGTTTCTTTCAGGCCATTGAGGCTGAAGCAAAGTAGTGCAAAGGGGCGCTTGTAGCGGGCAGCGCGCAAGATTTCTTCTGGCAGGGATAGATACAGTTGTCGGGAGTTGAACATACCGGTGAGCTGGTCGGTACGTGATAATTCTCTAAGTTCTGTTTCAAGTTTTTCGCTGTGTGTAAGATCCTGGAAATAATGGATCACGCCAACGACGTTCTGGCCTTCATTCAAAACTGCAGCGGATAAATGGACTGGGAATACCTGGCCGGAGTGACCCAATATACGGGTTTCGTAGCGCTGTATTTGATCAGGCCCCCCATCAGTTTCTGCGGTGAGGAGCTTTTTAACGTGCTCGGCTTCACCTTCTCGTTCATAGAGGTCAGCAATTTTGAGGGAGTTAATAACATCCTCGGATCTGAAACCCAATAGCTTCTCAGCAGCCAGGTTAAATAAGCTAACGACCCCCTGATTATTGGTGATAATTACCGGGTCAGGACAGGCAGAGATCAGCTCGATACTGGTTAACTTCACGGGACTCCAAAGACAACTCGACTGTTGTTTTTTTTAGTTAAAAGCTTCTAAACAGCCGCCGCAATATATCGCTTACGGGTGCTTTTAGCAATCATAAGGCATCCGTGTCGAAGGACGATAAAGCATTTGTGTCGGGATGTTTACAGGGTTTTTAGGCAGGTTTATTTGAGGGTGATCAGGTGCTTGCGATGACAGGTTGACGGACTGTTTGGGGGCAGGCCGCCGTTTCGTTCGGCAGCCTATCCACGTGGATCAAATATCTATTGAGCAATAAATCCACCATCAATAGCTAGTTCCGCTCCCGTCACATATTTCGATTCATCACTGGCTAGATACAGGACCCCCTGGGCAATATCCTGCGGCTCACCCAGATAACCGACCGGTGCCATAGCTTCAAACATGCCGCGTATATCCGCTCCGCCGCCGAGATCGTCCATACCCTGTTCTAACATAGGGGTGAGAATTGGGCCTGGGTGGATGGAGTTAACCCGCACCTTGTTTTTCTTTTCTGCACATTCCAGTGCCATGGACTTGGTCATCAAACGCACCGCGCCCTTGCTTGAGCTGTATGCTCCGGCTGCGGCAAAGCCAACAATACCTGCACCCGACGAAATATTAACGATAGCACCACCGCCAGTTTTCTCCATAACGGGAATAACCGCTTTCATACCGAAAAATACGCCATCAACATTGATGCTATTTTGTAGGCGAAACTCCTCGGTTGAGGTGTTCATTAAAGGTTTAGCGATAAACATCGCCGCATTATTATCGAGGATGTCGATACGCCCGTAGGTGTCTACCGCCAATTTAACCACTGCCGCCCAATCATCTTCGCTGGAGACATCATGGCGCATCGAAACGGCTTTGCCGCCTGCGACATTAATGAGATCAGCGGTTTCTTTGGCTCCGGCTTCGTTAATATCGCCGACCACGACACTGGCACCTTCCTGCGCCAGTAGTAATGATGTGGCTCTACCCATACCGGCGCTACCGCCGCCAGTGATTATTGCTACTTTTCCTGATACACGTCCCATATCTGACACCTCACTTAGTTTTTATAAGAATTATTTTAGCCCGCTATTTTATACACCAGTCGCTTATGTTCATGACTAAAGGGATGCCAGAAGCCATAGGCGCGCTGGGTAAACAGTAAAGCAGAAATGCCAGCTTTTGGCGAAATCCACGAATGCGTACCGGCCATGCCACCCCAATGATATTCACCAATGGCGCTATCGGGTTCGCCCTCTGCGGGAGAATTCTTGATCGCAAAGCCCAGGCCGAAAACCGTGTTGGGCATATCCCAGGTTGGCAGTTTTACTTTGATGCCTTCACGGAGCTGGTTGGTGTGCATCAGCTCAACGGATTCCGAGGAAATAATGCGTTGTCCATTCCATTGCCCGCCGTTAATGATCATCTGAATAAACGTCGTGTAATCGCTCATGGTCGACACCAGACCGCCGCCACCGGAATGAAAGTTTTTCGGTTCGAGGATACTGCCAATCATAATGTCTGGGCAGGGCTTGAGGCCCGGCGTCATCGGGTTGCGTAAATCTATGGGCGAATAATTGGAAGTGATGCGGTGGTGGTTTGCCTCGGGCACGTAAAAGTCTGTATCGACCATTTCCAGTGGATCAAAAATTCGTTCCTTAAGGAACTCGATAAAACTTTTCCCGGACCAGATCTCAACCAAACGAGCCAGAATGTCGATACTAATACTGTATTGCCAACGTTCACCAGGCTGGAATAACAAGGGTAATTTGGCGAGCTTATCGATCATTTCAGTGAGAGTGGATTCGAGGCCCATCATGCGCTGATCGACAAAGGCCTGGTCCACCGGGTTGGTCATAAACAGGCCGTAGGCAAAGCCCGCCGAATGAGTAAAAAGGTGGCGAATGGTTGGCGGTGTTTCCAACGGCACGGTATCGCCCATATCTTTGGAGCCTTTTTTTAGCACCTTCAGATCTTTGAACTGGGGGATATATTTTTCCACCGGGTCATCCAGATCAAAGGCGCCCTCGTCATAAAGAATCATCGCGGCGGCAGACGTCACTATCTTGGTATTGGAGTACATGCGAAATATCGCATCGTCGATCATGGGCCGCTTGGATTCGATATCCATATAGCCCCAGGTCCTGAAATCGATGACATCCGTACCTTTTAGAATGACCGCAGAAAGGCAGCTAACCAGGTTGTTATCGACATATTTTTGCATGGCCCCATTGATTTCGCTGAAGTCATAGTTGGATGGTGTGATCTCTAGTGTACTAATCGTTACTCTCCTGTATTTATTCCGAGCGAATTGCCCAGCCTGTGGATTTTTAGTGTTTGGTTTTGCCCTAGAGGTGGGCGAATGTCCAGCTATGGATACGTGCTTGCGGATGTGTGGTTTAGGGTTTGTGCTTGAGCATAGAATACAGGCAATCCACCGCCCGCAACAAGGGTGTTAACAGGGAAGGTAATTAGTGCAGAGGGGGCAAGGAATACTACGAAACAGTTGCGTTTACTTAAGGCTAGGTCCACTTCCAGAGCTTATTCATGAATTGATCAGAGGTTCCTTAAGGCTTGGCGACCTCAAGGTGGTAGCGTTCAATTTTCCTGTCCAGGGCCGGGCGGGAAATTTCTAATACCTTACAGGTCTTGCCTTTGTGCCCGCCGCAGTAATCGAGAACGTACTGAATATGTCTGGCTTCAAGCTCCGCCATGGTGAGGGGCTGGGCAGAGTGGTCGCCCTTGGCAGAGGATTGGTGGTGAGTAGTTGAATTCGACTTTAGATTGAGGTCGCTTTCATGAATCAGGTTGCTACGGCAGCGGATAACCGCCTGCGTGAGTACGTTTTCCAGCTCCCTGATATTGCCAGGCCAGTCATAATGCTTGAGACCGGCCAGTGCGCCATCGTCTAGCGATACTGGGCATTTGCCTTCGCTGCGACACACCCGTTGCAGCAAGCCTTCGATTAACAGTGGCAGATCTTCACGACGCTCCCGCAAAGGCGGTAGCTGAATTTCCAGAGCATTTAGGCGGTAGTAGAGATCTTCACGGAAATTACCGTTAGTGATTTCCTCAGGAAGGTCGCGGTTAGTCGCCGCAATCACCCGGGCATTGCTGTGTAGCAGCTGGCTACCTCCGACCCGTTCAAAGCTACCCTCCTGCAAAACACGTAGCAGTTTTGCCTGCAGCGGCAGCGCCATTTCACCGATTTCGTCGAGAAACAAGGTGCCGTTTGCGGCCAGTTCAAATTTGCCCGGTTTGCGATTGGTAGCGCCAGTGAAAGCACCACGCTCGTGACCAAAGAGCTCGCTTTCCAGCAGATTATCCACCAGAGCGGCACAGTTAACCGCAAGAAATG
>JAHRWI010000372.1 GCA_019090225.1 Porticoccaceae bacterium | reverse complement strand
TGTGGGGGCATTCGGGTTGGCCAGCAAAATGCCGCCATTAGGCTGCTGATAATCGTCAACACAGATTCGTAGCTGTTCATCGAGCGCCAGGGGTTTATAGTCAATATCGTAAAGACCGCAATACACCGGATAAAAACTATAGGTAATATCAGCGAACAAGACCGGCAGCTGATGGTGCAGCAAGCCATTAAAGGTATGGGCGAGCACCTCATCGGAACCATTACCGACAAACACTTGCGCTGGGTTTAAACCATAGTAATCGGCAATCGCGGCTTTAAAGTCATCTGCCCCAGGAGGGGGATAAAGCCGCAAGTCATCTGAGACCGTTTGCTCAATGGCTGCCAGGACTTTTGGCGATGGCCCATAGGGATTTTCGTTAGTATTTAATTTGACCAGGTCGGTTTTCTTTGGCTGCTCACCGGGTACATAGGGTGCGAGGCCTTTAACAAAATCACTCCAAAAAGGACTACTCACAGAGATCTATCCATAACAAGCCAAGCCTTTTAATCAAGTAAACGGTAATTGATTTCGCAAACAGTATTCTAATCCAACAAGCGCTACTTCTAATCCGACAGCTAATCCAACAAACGATATTCTGCTGAACGCGCATGGCCAGTCAAAGATTCACTGCGCGCCAATACCGAGGCAGTTTTTGCCAAAGTCGCTGCGCCCGCCGGGCTGCAATGAATGACCGACGTGCGCTTTTGAAAGTCGTAGACACCCAGGGGAGATGAGAACCGGGCCGTTGTCGAGGTTGGCAAGACATGGTTGGAACCGGCGCAATAATCGCCCAGAGCTTCTGGCGTGTGCCGTCCCACAAAGATAGCCCCCGCATGGTGGATCTGATGTGATAACTCTTCAGCTTGATCGACCGCCAATTGCAGATGTTCCGGCGCGATACGATTAGCCAGCGCTACGGCCTCCTCCAGGTTTTTGACTTTGATCAATGCGCCTCGACCCTGGATGGCTGCACGAATAATGTCCTGCCTTTCCATGGTCGGCAACAAGGCTTCCATGCTCGCCAATACCCGATCGAGAAAGTCCCCATCGGGACTGATAAGAATAGCCTGGGCCTCTTCATCATGTTCAGCCTGAGAGAATAAATCCATGGCGATCCAGTCGGGGTTTGTCCCAGCATCGCTAATAATCAATATCTCAGAGGGGCCAGCGACCATATCCAGCCCGACCTGACCGAACACAGCTTTTTTAGCCGCCGCAACATAACGATTACCGGGGCCGACAATTTTATCAACCCGGCGAATAGTCTCCGTGCCGTAGGTTAAGGCCGCGATCGCCTGAGCACCACCGACGGTAACAATCTGACTAACCCCGGCTAATTCTGCCGCCGCCAGCACCAGAGGGTTGAGCACATCGCCCGGCGCTGGCACGGTCATAATAATTTCTTCAACGCCAGCAACACGCGCGGGAATGGCGTTCATCAACACCGACGATGGGTAACTGGCTTTGCCGCCGGGGACATAAATTCCCACCCGCTGGAGCGCTGAAATTCGCTGACCCAACACGGTGCCGTCAGCTTCTTGAAACTGCCAGGATTGCTGTTTTTGATATTCGTGATAAGCCCTAATCCGCGCTGCGGCAATATTCAGCGCTTCACTTTGCTCTTCAGTGATCTGAGCGATGGCTGACTGGATTTGTGGCGCGCTTATTTCCAGGTCTGCCATTGAGTCGGGCTGGCGCCGGTCAAACTTTCGCGTGTAATCAAGCAATGCTTCATCACCCCGCTCACGCACAGCGGCAAGAATCTCAAGCACCGCACCGTTAACCTGTTCATCCTCGGCAGCGTCCCGCTGAATAAGCTCGGAGAAATCAGCTTCAAAAGTCCTACCGCTGGTATTTAGCCGAGCCGGACTTAGTTGGCTTGTTTGTGGTTTAGACATGATTTAATCCGCTGCCCGTACCACGGCATCAAGCTGGTTGATCAGGGGCCGAATAGTCCCGTGCTTAATTTTAAGCGCCCCTTTATTGACTATCAAACGCGAGCTAATGTCAGCGATCAACTCCCGAGATTCCAGACCATTCGCCTTCATAGTATTGCCCGTATCGACAATATCGACAATTTCATCACACAATGACACCAGCGGCGCTAGCTCCATAGCACCGTAAAGCTTGATCACATCGGCCTGACGGCCACATTCAGCGTAATAGTGTCGCGCTACGTTAAGGTATTTAGTCGCCACGCGAATACGGCCACTGGGTCGCCTGGCACCAACAATACCTGCAGTCATCAACCGGCAACGGGAAATTCCCAGATCCAGTGGTTCGTAATAACCGTTACCCTCGTGCTCCATCAAGGTATCTTTGCCGGCCACACCGAGATCGGCAGCGCCAAACTGGACATAGGTGGGCACATCGACACCACGCAAGACCAGCAGCCGAATATCACTGCGGTTGGTCGCGAACATCAACTTGCGGCTGGCCGAAATGTCTTCCTCTGGCTCTATCCCTGCCTGGGCAAGAAGAGGCAATGTTTCTTTAAGGATACGGCCCTTGGTCAGGGCAATGGTAATCATGGTCATATCTCGTTCTGGCGTCTTAGTTCAGCGCAAACCCCGCATAAGTTCAGGGGAAGCCCAGCAAAAGCCCGACAGAATTAGCCGGGCTACTTTAAACCTATTTAAATTAAGCTTATTTAAAATTCAATTCTACGATTAATCGGGTATCCGACGAATGTTGGCACCTAATTGTTGCAGCTTTTCTTCAATACACTCGTAGCCGCGGTCGATATGATAAATGCGATCAACCACCGTTTCACCTTCCGCCACCAAACCCGCGATCACCAGGCTAGCCGAAGCTCGCAGATCAGATGCCATTACCGGTGCGCCGGTTAGTTTTTCAACACCAGTGACGGTAGCTGTATTGCCCTCAATACCAATGTGCGCACCCATTCTCACCAACTCATGGGTTTGCATTAAACGATTTTCAAAGATCGTCTCGGTAATTTGACCCACACCCTCAGCAACTGCGTTGACCGCCGTCAACTGTGCCTGCATATCCGTGGGAAACGCTGGGTAAGGCGCTGTGCGCAGGTGTATTGCTTTTGGACGGCGACCGCCGGTATCCATCTCAATCCAGTCCTCACCGCAGGTGATTTGTGCGCCAGTTTCTTCAAGCTTCAACAACACTGATTCAAGAATATGAGGATTGGTATCTTTCAACTTGATATGGCCACGGGTCGCTGCGCAGGCCGCGAGATAGGTGCCGGTTTCAATTCGGTCAGGCATAATTTTGTACTCACCGCCGTGCAGGCGAGGCACACCATTAATAACGATCGTATCGCTGCCTGCCCCTTGAACATCGCCACCCAGAGCATTGAGGCAATTGGCCAAATCAACCACTTCTGGCTCCCGAGCGGCGTTTTCTATGATCGTCTGTCCGTCAGCAAGGGACGCCGCCATCATCAGGTTTTCGGTACCACCCACCGTCACCATGTCCATCAAGATGTGGGCGCCTTTTAATCTGCCGTCGACTTTGGCATTGATATAACCACCATCGATTTCAATTTCCGCACCCATCTTCTCAAAGCCTCTAAGGTGCAGATCAACCGGGCGACTGCCTATCGCACAACCACCCGGGAAAGATACCTGGGCTTCGCCGAAATGACCGAGCAGGGGACCCAGCACTAAAATCGAGGCACGCATAGTTTTCACCAGCTCATAGGGCGCGTTATAGCTATGTATGGTGCTGGCATCGACCTCAACGCGCATTTTTTCGTCGAGCACCACACTCACCCCCATGCAACCGAGCAGCTCGATCATGGTGGTAATATCGTGCAAGTGTGGCAGGTTTGACACGATCACCGGCTCATCAACCAGCAGAGCCGCCGCAAGAATTGGCAGCGCCGAATTTTTGGCCCCCGATATACGAATCTCACCCTTTAAAGGTGTACCGCCGGAGATCAGTAATTTATCCATTTACAAACCCTGAGTTTATGCCTTGTTTATTGTCGATTATCATCAGTGCCATACCACGACCAGGTAGCGTCAGGAATACATCCTTCAAGCGGACGGGGTTAAGAAGGGATTGCACCCTCGATTTATTCTTGTGGACACCGCCAGGATTCAAGCAACCTGCCATTCAGATGGTGTGTAAAGCTTCATATTGACAGCATGAACAGTACCCTCAGCAATATATTCTTTAAGGATTCCATAAACGTGTTGCTGCCGCTGCACCGCGCGTTTGCCAGCAAATATTTCGCCGATCACGGTGACGGTCAAATGGTTACCTTCACCTTCGAGGTGAATTTCACAATCATCCAATGTTGAAGTCATGAGCGTACGGATTTCTTCTATATTCATCGTCAATCAGTCCTGTTAATCGTATCGCCTAACCGGCCTTTGAATCCCAGTTAGCGATCACGGCATCGATGTCGCCACCATTCTTTTGAGCAGCCTGAACAAATTGATTGCGGAAGGTTTTACCCAGGTTAATGCCGTTGATAATGACATTGATAATACGCCATTGTCCGGACTTACTCAGACCCATGGAGTATTCAAGGGGGTAATTGCCATCGGCACCTCGGATTTCCTGACGCACGGAGACCTTGCGTTTTTCGGCGTAATCTTCAACACCTGGCAACACAGCAATCTCCTGATCGCTATAACTCAACAAACCCCGTCCATAGGTTTCCACTAAGCCCTCATGGAAAGTTTCGGCAAAGGCTGCGCGCTGTTCCACGCTCGCTGACTTGCCATAGGCGCCCATCACATTACGGGCAATCCAGTTAAAATCGATAACTTTGCTCAGGGTGGCATCAATCTCGCCAAAGAAACAATTGAGATAGCGCTCTTTCTCCTCATCCGAACCCCCCGCGTCTATTTTGCCACGGTGCGAATCAATCTTGGCGAGCACCTCAGCAGTAACATCTTCGATAAGCTTATAAGGGGAAACGACATTTTTCGATGCCGCTGCTTGACCATCGCCTGCCGCAGCCTCTGTCGACTGATTATCCACATCATCAGATGCTTGTTCAGCCGCTACACCACCGGCAGCCACCATCCCAGCGATCAGCAGGCATACCATGGTCGTTGCTTTACAATATTGCCACATATTAGAAAGTTTCCTTTAACATAAAATATCTATTTTAAAACAAGCACTTCGTATCATTAAACCTCAAGCCAAAGACCAACGCCACCAGCGCAAGTTCAATAAAAATTAACACATTAGAGGCTGACTTTTCAGGGCGCGCACTATACCATTCCGAGCCATTTTTTGTGAAATCAAAAAGTAGTAGCGAACATTGGCAAAGATAATATTCGCGGAGTTCGGACCACCTAATCACCATCCCTCAAGCGCAGGAGTCCTCACGCAACGATGAACGAATTATTCCTGGCCATCGGTGCACTGCTGGTCGGTCTTGGCGGTTTAATCGTGGGGGCCGATCACTTTGTTAGCGCCGCCGCCCGAGGCGCAAAGACTCTGGGCATTTCACCTATAGTAATAGGTCTAACAGTTGTCGCTTTCGGCACCTCTGCCCCGGAGTTTATTGTTGCTATCAATTCTGCCTTGCAGGATGCTGGTGGGCTGGCCGTCGGTAATGCGCTCGGTTCTAACCTGGCCAACATCGGACTGGTGCTTGGCATCACTGCCCTGGTCAAACCCCTGCCCGCACAAAGACATTTGCTATCTCAGGAAGGCCCGATACTCATCGTTGTCACGCTGCTAGCCGGCCTGTGTCTTTTCAATGCCTACCTGGGGCGCATGGAAAGCATACTGATGTTACTGCTCACCCCCGTATTATTGTGGCTAACCATCAAATATAAAAAACAACATCCCGATCAGGAAGAAAAGGAGTTTGTCGAAGATATATCAGGGATTTCGACACGCGCTGCGGTGATAGGGTTTATCGGAGGCCTGTTGACTATGTTAATAGCTTCCCAGGCCTTAGTCTGGGGGGCGAAGATCATCGCTTTCCAATTAGGCATGAGCGAACTGATCATTGGCCTGACCATCGTCGCCATTGGCACTAGCCTGCCCGAGCTGGCGGCATCCATTGCCGGCACCCTCCGTGGCCACCATGACATAGCCATAGGTAATGTATTTGGCTCCAACATGTTTAACCTGCTGATGGTGATGCCCGCAGCCGGTGTCATAGCGCCCCTGCAACTGGATCCCGCCGTATTTTTTCGCGATTACCTGGCGGTGGCCGGACTAACCCTGCTTTTAATCGGCACTATTATGTTTAAACACTGGCGCAACCATCAGCAAACTGTTTATGTATCGAGACGGTTTGGCATAGTATTGTTATCCTGCTACGTCCTTTATTTTATTATTTTGGTACCGACCAGCTAAACCGCTTGATACCCGCTAGCTCGCTAAGCACATGTAAGCTGACCACGCGCCCAGGTATCGCTATACTGAAGCGATAGACCGTGCCCCACGACTTCAGCATGCATAAATTACCCATGCAAATTTCGTTATGGGTGCTCCTTTATCTTAGATCTTATGTAGATGCTATGCCCAACGCTATGACTGACCACGATTTCATTACACCCGCTCTGCGCACCATCGCCATGGAAGCCCAGGCCGTCGAGTTATTAAAAGAGCGAATCGACCACACTTTCATCAAAACCTGCGAACTCATTCTTGACTGTAAAGGCCGCATCATCGTCACCGGCATGGGCAAGTCAGGACATATCGCTAACAAAATTGCATCCACCTTTGCCAGCACTGGCACACCCGCTTTTTTCGTCCACCCAGGAGAAGCCAGCCACGGTGACCTGGGTATGATTACCAAATCCGATCTGGTCATCGCCATTTCGAACTCAGGCAACACCAGAGAAGTCGTCACTTTATTACCGCTCATTAAACGCTTGAACATTCCCTTGATCAGTATGACTGGCGATGCGGAATCCACCCTCGCAAAAGCTGCGGCTGTCAACCTCGATATCGGCGTCAGCGAAGAAGCCTGCCCTCTGGATCTCGCACCCACCACTAGCACTACCGTCACCCTGGTGGTCGGTGATGCACTGGCTATCGCTCTGCTCGAAGCAAGAGGCTTTACCGCCGAAGACTTTGCCTTTTCTCACCCTGGCGGCACCCTCGGACGCAAACTATTGTTGCGCGTCTCCGATATCATGCATTCGGGTGAAGCCTTACCTCGGGTGCTTGGCACAACGCCGCTAAGCGATGCGCTGCTGGAAATGACATCCAAGGGCTTTGGCATCACCACAGTGGTGAATAGCGACAATGAACTCATCGGCGTGTTTACCGATGGTGATTTACGTCGTGCTGTCGATAACAAAATAAATATCAACAATATCGCTACCGAAGTAATTATGACGCGGAATTGCAAAACCGTTAACGGCGAAATGCTTGCCGCTGAAGCCTTAAGAATCATGGAGGATCTAAAAATCACTGCCGTTATTGTGGAAGACGACGCCAAACGGCCATCGGGGGTCTTACACCTCCACGACATCCTCCGCGCTGGAGTCGTGTAATGAGCCAATCATTAGCTGAAGAGGCTGCAAAACATATTCGCATTTTGCTCCTCGATGTCGACGGTGTGCTCACCGATGGTCGCCTCTATTACGGGGATGATGGCCACGAATACAAGGCCTTTAATATCAAAGATGGTCTCGGCATTAAACTGTTACA
>JAHRWI010000371.1 GCA_019090225.1 Porticoccaceae bacterium | reverse complement strand
CCGGGCTTGCGGAAAAACGCACTTAATTCATGTTTGCTAAGCGTGAAGCCGACAAGATCCATGATGGCCAATATCTCATCTGACTTGAGATTGAGTGCGATTTTTAACTTTGTAAAAATTAGATTGTTGCTGAGCCGTTTTTCAGGTGGCGGGGTGGCCCCATCGGAACCTTCCTTCTTGCCTCGTTTGAGAATGATCAGGCCGTTAAGAAAAATCGCCAGCTGGGTGTCGTTACAGGGCTGGAATGCGGGGTCATCGTCTTTCTTAAGCCAATTGCTGATTTGTTCTCGGCTGACCTGATGATCGGCGAGGCTAAATATATTGATAATTTTTGCATCGCCGAAATCAAAAATATAGCGAATACGCCGTAATATGTCGTTATTAATCAATGCTGCTTTCCTGTTGAGTTAGTCGGTAATTAGTTATCGCTAATTAGCTATCGGTCGATGTGTCTATTAGACGAATGCCGTCTTTTTCAATGCTAATAGTCCGTTGTTTGTAGAGGCCACCGATGGCTTTTTTAAAGGCACTTTTACTCATGCCAAATTGTTCTGAGATAAGCGCCGGGTCAGATTTATCGTGAACCGCCGAAAAACCGTTTTGTGCTTTTAAGTGCTTTAAAATAATCTCCGCATATTTGTCGCGGGCTGCTTTGCCGCCCTGAAGACTTAAATCGATCTTGCCGTCTGGGCGAATGTATTTGATATAGCCTTTAATCGACTGGCCAAAACTCAGCCGTTGGAAGACATCATTTTTATAGAGCACGCCCCAATGGCTGTGGTTGACGATGGCTTTATAACCCAGGTCTGTACTGTTGGCGATTATCAGATCGACCGGCTGCTGCGGTTTAAAGTCATGCGGTTTTTCATCGTCCAGAAAACTATCAATTTTTGACGAGGCGACAATTCTGCCGTCAGATCTGTCGAGGTAGAGATAGACCAAATAGGACTGGCCCACTTCCATGGGTCGGTGTTGCTCGGCAAAGGGTACCAATACGTCTTTGTCGAGTCCCCAATCTAAAAACGCCCCAACGGCAGTTGTGTCTACGACTTGTAGGTAGGCAAATTCCTCGACGCTGGCTTTAGGTTTTTGAGTGGTTGCCAGGGGTCTGTCTTCGGAATCCAGATACAGAAAAACCTCGACCTCGTCGCCGACGGATAAATTTTTGGGCGCATGCTTTCGGGGCAGCAAAACCTCACCTTGATCCTCTGCTTCAAGATAAAAACCAAAATCTACGGCTTTTATTACTTCTAATTGATAGGTCTTGCCAATCTGGATCATCGTATAAACTCAGGAGACAGCTTTGAAATAAGATCAGGGATTATACAGTTGATGGGCCCTATCCCAACGCTTATCGGCTCAATGAGCTAAGGGCATGCTGACGGTAAAAACCACACCATCTTCCGATGCGGAATTTTCAGCCACCAGGTCTCCGCCGTGGCGCTCGCAAATGACTCTGGCAATATATAAACCCAGGCCAAGGTGCTGATCGTTGCTCTGGCCGCTGCGTAGCTCGCTGGGCTGTGTAATTTGTGTGCTCTCCCTGCGACTATGAAATAGCTGGAAGAGGTTTTTAAACTCGGCTTCGGGTATTGCCGGGCCATGGTTTAAAAAGCTTAAAAAACAGTGATTTTTAGTGGCAGTGAGCGTGATTTCCACAGGGCTATCGGGCGGACTAAAGTCGATGGCATTATCGAGTAGCTTATCGAGTAGCTGCTCGATATGAATATCGGAGCCCAGTACCCAGCTCTGTTGACTCGATGTTTGCAGTTTAATCTCATGGTTGTGTTGCCGTTTCTGATTTTCGACATAGCAGGTCAGTAGGTGAGTGAGATCGAGCTTTACCAGCGTGTCCGCGCTGAGCGCCTCTTCGAGGCTGGCGGCTTCCGAGAGGCTGTTAATAATGGCCGCAATGCGCTGTAAACCCCTATGTGCGCTATCCAGATAGGTTGATTCTGATACCTGATCTTCAAGATGTTCGAGGGAGGTGGTGACGGTATTAAGCGGATTGTTAATTTCGTGGCGCAGGGTTCGAGGTATTGCCACCAGAAATTGTTGATAGCGGTCGAGGCGGGCCAACAATTGTTCAATATGCCGGGTTAGGTCGCCGATTTCATCTGCTGCGTACAAGCCGCGAAACTCGGTCTTTTGTTGCATTCTGCCCTGGTCATCGCTGGCCTTTACCGTATCGATACCGAGCCTTTTTATACGCCAGGTCAGGCGGCTCGAAAAGATTAACACTACCAGAGTGATGGCAATGAGGCCGAACAGCGAAAATAGAGCAATGCGCTGAATTGACCGGCTTTGTAGATTCAGGATGGCATCAGTGGTTTGCTCCAGCAAGACAAGACCAATCACCGATTGCCTGTCGATGTCGCGGATCGGATGTACTGCCGCGACGATAAGATGATTACCGTCTAGTGTTGATCGCCTGCTTACCTCGCCCTTGCCGGACAGGGCATTTCGTAAAAATAGCTCGTCACGGGAGTGGGTCTGGGCCGGATTGAAATCGTTTAGAGGCGCGCTGCTGGTTCCGCTTAACCAGTCTACTAGCAGGGTGCTGAGGGCTTTGTCTTCAGAGTCTGACGCATTTTCGTCTGATGCCAGTTGATCGACGTTTGCTAATAATTTCCCAGCAGTGGCGCGCACCCGTAATTGCTTATCAAGAATCCATATTTCCGAATCCGTTTGTGCGAGGCCGGACAAAATACGTTCAGTTTCTGGGGAGCGGACAATTAAGCGATTGTACTGGCCCTGGGCGATGCTGGGGAAGCTTCTGACCAGTGTCTCGACGACACGTTCACCTTGATCAACAACGTCAGCCACAGCTATTCCCAGATGATGGCTGGGGTCAAGAAAGTCGGCGGGCAAGGCAAATTCCACCACATAACCGTTCTTGGTAATCCTGACCTGACCCTGGATGCGGTATTGAGGTGTGCCTGGGGTGGCCAGTTGCCAGGCTTCGTCCATTTTGAACGCAGAAATGCGCCCGCTGCCCTCAAAGGTTAGCAGGTAGCGTTGTTCAATCGAGTCCTTATCTTTCAGGTAGAGTCGGATGTGGTCGCTGTGATCGAGCCTCAAATAGGCGGGGTGGCGATAAACCGGTGTCTTATCGGTGACTTCTATCAGCCCGTAAATGGTATCGTCGGCCTGTCCGAGCAGGAGCGAGAATTGCGTAAGTTCTTGTGAACCAAAGCTGAGTCTATTCTCGCTGAGGCTTTGCCAGTCTTCGCTGTATGCATCTAAGAGAATACGTCCGCTTAAGGGGTAAAGCGGAATGTCGGCATAGCTGTTTATGTTGTCGCTTTGCTCATCAAACAGGTCCTTACGCCCGTGTAAGAGTGTGGCGATACCGCGGGCGCTGAGCAGTTGAGCTTGGGCCTGCCCGTCGATAAGGAACTGCTGCATAGCGTTTAGTGTTTGGAGGCCCAGCCAGGGAATAATCAACAAGGTTGTGCCGGCTAGTAACAGCTTGGGCGTCAACTTAAGACCAATAATTTTTCGACCGATCTTCATTTATCCTGGCGCTCGCATTGGCTTATCGTCGGCTCATTTGTTTGAGTCTACCCAGCGATAGCCAAAGCCGTATTCGTTGCGGATGCAATCGAAGCCCTGGTCGATAATCGTAAACTTGCGGCGGATATTACGCATATGGGTATTGATCGTATTATTGGTCACGTATTGCTGAATCGTCGCCTGCATCAAGGCTTCGTAGGCGAGGGCGTGTCCGGGTGTGCGCACCAGGCGTGCCAGCAGGCGAAATTCCGTTACCGTCAGTTCCAGTGCCTGCTCTTGCCAGCTAATTAACATGGCGTCTTCCTGAATACTCAGGTCACCGAGTTGCTTTGATGGTTTTGTATCGGATTGCCCAGGATTGAACCTGACTTCTTTGAGGCGCAGCAGGGACGCGACTCGCTCGGCCAGGTAAGCGAGGCTAATGGGTTTGGGCTGATAATCCCATGCGCCTAACCTGAGTCCAGAAATTTGGTCAATTTCGTCGATTCGCTCGGTTAAAAACAACACCGGTAAGTGTGGGTGGCTGGCGAGTAAATCTCGGCATAGCTGAAACCCTGCATCAACTTCGTGACCGAGCATAATATCGAGGATAACCAGATCCGGAGTATGTGCCGCCATGCCTTGCTGTGCGGATAAACGATCTGCATAGGCATTAACCACGAAGCCTTTGTTCTCCATGGCGGTGCAGTAATTGTGCCGTTGATCAGCATCATCCTCAACGATAGCAATGGTGTAGGGCATGGACTGGAGTCTCTGGGCTGAAGTTACTAGTAAGAGCGGTGCTGGTCGGCAGCTCATGGCGGCTCACTTCTGGTTTGGCAGCAGCATAGCGTGTAAATCCAGTATTACCAGCTACTGACTCACCAACTCCATGGTTTCTCCATTATTGCCTCAATGTTGATGCACTTTTCCACGCTTGAATAGATCTCGCCAAAAACCGGCGCTGAAAAACTTGGACCTTCAATTGAGCGTAAAGGAGAGTCAACATGAAAGAATTCGTACCCGTGAGCGATGAAGCGCTCGACACTGCCCCAGATTTATTTAATCACTTGGTCCCTTATCACAGGGATTATTCGTGTCACCGTGGTTATTACCACTCCTTTGAAGTGACGCCTGCCGATTTACAGGTGCAGATCCCCACTGAGCATTCGGATCGTCGCGTTCATAACTGTCAGTACGATCAGGGTGAGGGCTGTCTCTTATACACATCTGACGCTGCCGACGACTAGTCGAGTGTAGATCTCGG
>JAHRWI010000370.1 GCA_019090225.1 Porticoccaceae bacterium | reverse complement strand
GTTAACAGGCTGCTAGTCTTCATATGACCAACCTTCATAAATCTGTCAAAATTCTGCTATATCTTTTCGCCAGGCCCTTAACTTATTAAGCTGGCGAGCTAGCCCTCTCGCCGGGCAACCCGGAATGAATTTATGCTCGATGTAGAAAGTTTATTGCAGGAGCGCTACCCCCGCTGGCAGATACAACAAGCGCTGATTGCCAAACCGCTCATTACCGCCCTGCGTTTATTACTACACGAAAAAGAACTCCGCCAATTAGAAGCCGATAGCCCCCATAAAAAAGGCTTCGATTTTATCGAGAGGGTGCTGGATTATTTTGATTTTTCCTATCGCCTTCGAGACGGAGAAACACAACACATACCCTCCTCTGGCAAAGTTGTGATTATTGCCAATCACCCCATCGGCACCCTGGATGGCCTAGCACTGTTGAAAATGGTTCGCGAGGTCAGGCCGGATGTGAAAGTGGTTGCCAACGATGTCCTGGCAACCATCAAGCCACTGGCGCCAGTACTGCTGCCAGTGGACAATATGAACGGTAATACGCCCCACAAGAATCTCACTGCCATACGTCATTTTCTTGAAGCCCACGGCGCGCTGCTTATTTTCCCCGCTGGAGAAGTATCCCGCTTTGGCCCGAAAGGGGTTCGGGACGGCAACTGGCACCATGGCTTTCTGCGTATTGCGGCTAGCTGTCAGGCACCGATCTTGCCGGTGCATATTGACGGTCGCAACTCGGTATTTTTTTACGCCTTATCATTTCTGGCAAAACCTTTGTCGACCCTGTGGTTAGTGCGCGAGATGTTTAAGCAGGCGGATCGCTGTGTCGATATTCGTATTGCCGAGCCGATCAGCTACAACAGTTATCAGGCTATCGATTTACCTTTGCGGGAAAAAACCAAATTATTCAAGCGCCACTTATACCGTATCGGCAGTGACCGCTCCGGGATTTTTGCCTGTCAAAAAGCTATCGCCCATCCAGAAGAAAGGCTGCAGTTGCGGGACGAGATTCGCCAGTGTGAATTGCTCGGTGAAACCGCAGATAACAAACAAATTTATCTTTATCACTATCAGCCCGATGCCTGCATCATGCGCGAGATCGGCCGCCTACGGGAACTGTCCTTTCGAGCCGTGAACGAGGGCACCGGTGAACGCCGCGACCTTGATTGCTATGATCAGGCCTATTTTCACTTGATCCTGTGGGATCAGGACAATCTGGAGATCGTCGGCGCTTACCGACTCCGTGATACCACCCAAACCGCTATCGACTCAGCTACTAACACCGCTGTGAAACCCGGGATCGATAGTGCTATCAACGTTAATGCTAAAGATGGCTCAGGCCTTTATTCGGCGACATTGTTCGATTTCAACCCTTCCATGAACCCCTGTTTTGCCAAAGGTCTGGAGCTGGGCAGAAGTTTTGTGCAACCCAAATATTGGGGGAAACGCAGCCTCGATTATCTCTGGTATGGCATCGGCGCATTCCTGCGCAAAAACCCGCAATACCGTTATCTATTTGGCCCTGTTTCCCTCAGCGATGGCTACCCTGCCCTGGCCAAGGACATGTTGATATTTTTCTATCAACAGCATTTCAAGACCTTACAGCCCCTGGCTGAAGCAAAAAACCCCTATTGCATATCATCCCAGCAGCAAGCTCGACTGGCCGAGAGATTTCCAGGCCGTAATTATCGAGACGAATTCATGCAGCTCAAGAGCGAACTGGCACATATGAATTTACGAGTACCAACGCTTTACAAACAGTATTCTGAGCTCTGTGATTCAGGCGGTGTTCAGTTTGCGGGCTTTAATATTGACCCCAATTTCGCTAACTGTGTCGATGGTCTGGTGATCGTTGATCTAGCCAGAATCAAATACGCTCGGCGCAAACGCTATATCGATCAACAAGTCCTGGACTCCGCAGCTTGAGCCTTCCTATGGTCGTATGATCGACCCTTCTCACAGGTTTTAGACCGTACCGCCGCTACTCTGCCCGGTGTACAATGGCCGCCTCTATTCAGGAGTGGGCATGGCCAGCGAAAAAACCACTGACTTTGGTTACCAACAAGTACCTGTCGACGATAAAGTCGACAAAGTTGCCGATGTCTTTCATTCGGTAGCAGCCAAATACGACATCATGAACGATTTGATGTCCGCCGGTGTACACCGCATCTGGAAGCGCTTCACCATTGAGTTATCCGGTGTCCGTAAAGGCCATAAAGTCCTCGATATAGCGGGCGGTACCGGCGACCTGGCACTTAAGTTTTGCAAACTGGTGGGTGACGAAGGCAAGGTTATCCTCGCCGATATTAATGCCTCTATGCTCGCCGTCGGACGTGATCGGCTCACCGACAAGGGCACCCTCGATAACATCGATTTCATTCAAGCCGACGCCCAATACCTGCCCTTTGCCGACGACAGTTTCGACTGCATCACCATCGCCTTTGGCCTACGCAATGTCACCGATAAAGATATGGCCCTGGCCTCCATGCTGCGGGTGCTTAAACCAGGTGGTCGCCTCCTGGTGCTCGAGTTTTCCAAGCCTCGGAACCCCCTGCTCAGCAAGCTTTACGACACCTACTCGTTTCAAGTTTTACCCCGCATGGGCAAATTGATCACTAACGATGCTGACAGTTACCAATATCTCGCCGAGTCGATTCGCATGCATCCTGACCAGGAAACCCTCAAGTCAATGATGAGCAGTGCCGGTTTTGAGCACTGTAGCTACCATGATCTCAGCGGCGGTATCGTCGCACTGCACCGGGGTGTTAAGGCATGAATATCGTCTTTGCCCTGGCCTGTGCAAAAGCCGAGAAAGTCTTAAATACGGTGCTGAGTTATGACCCTGGCAGCCAAAATATCTTTGCGGATATCGAGGGAAAATCCCTGCGCGTGACATGTCATCTACCCCCCGCCGATGTAATCATTAGCTGCACGGCCTCGGAAATCTTTATACAGCCCGCCACGGGCGAGGTATCAATCAGCGATGCCCAACTGTCCGGCTCCGCACCTGCCTTAATCTTACTGGCCGCAGATACCATGGCTCTTGGTGTTTCGGAAGCTAGCGATAGCGAAGACAGTGGCACAGAAGAGAGCGATACAAACAGCTCAGATACAAAACTCTATGAAGGCCCCGTCGAAATAAGCGGCGATACGGCCTTTGTCATGACCCTTCGCGAGCGTTTGCAAAACCTTGATGTCGATTGGGAGTCCTGGCTTGCCACCTTGCTCGGTGATATTCCCGCCCACCTGCTGGCCAAATCTGCACGCCATGCCCAACAATGGCAAAGTCATACTGGGGAGCGAGTCGCTGACAGTGTCGAAAATTATTTCCGAAACGAATGGTCATCCGCGCCCTGGCAAAATTCAGCGACTCAATTTACCGAAACCCTGGTGAGCCTCGGCAGTGATCGAGAGCAGGTAAAACAGCGCCTTGATGCCCTGAAATCCCAATTCTTACGGTTCATAAGCTAGCCAGGGCTGTGGCCTTTTAGCTGATGTCCTTTTGCTAACACCCTTTCGCTAACTAATGAAAACCTGGCCATGTCCCGAATTTCACGACTCTATAAAATCAACCAGGTTTTCCTGCGTTATCGCTTAGATACCTTTTTCCATGATCAGGCTTTGCCCTGGTTTATTCGCGTCTTGCTGTCTCCGCTTCGGCTCTTACCCGAACCCCAGCAATCCAGAGGCATCCGCTTGCGCAATGCCCTTCAGGACCTGGGGCCAATATTCGTCAAATTCGGCCAGTTGCTATCGACTCGTCCGGATCTAATCCCCACAGATATCTGTGCCGAGCTAGATAGTCTGCAAGACCAGGTGCCGCCCTTTGACTCTGCACAATTTGTCGCCTGCGTCGAAACTGCATTGGGCGACAAAGTTGATAACTTATTCAAATCCTTTGATCAACAACCACTGGCTTCAGCATCCGTGGCTCAGATTCACGCCGCCGTTCTCAAGGATGCTAGCGAAGTAGTCGTCAAAGTGATCCGACCCGGCATAGAAAAAACCATCGAACAGGATTGCCGTCTACTGGCCAGCGTTGCTCGACTGATCGAAAAACACAGTCCCGACGGCAAACGTCTCAGGCCAGTAGAGGTCGCCAGAGATTACCGCACTACCATCATGGACGAACTCAATTTACAGCGAGAAGCGGCCAACACGGTCACTCTGCGGCGCAATTTTGATGGCTCACCCTTGCTTTACGTGCCGGAAATCCATTGGCCCTATTGCAACGAAAAAGTCATGGTTGTAGAGCGTATCTATGCCACACCGGTTACCGATATCGCCGCACTTGAACAGGCCGGAACTAATTTCAAAGTCCTTGCAGAACGCGGCGTTGAGATATTTTTTACTCAAGTGTTCGAACATAATTTCTTCCACGCCGACATGCATCCCGGCAATATCTTTGTCGATACGACTAAACCCAATCAACCCCGCTAT
>JAHRWI010000369.1 GCA_019090225.1 Porticoccaceae bacterium | reverse complement strand
CGCGGTTTTTATCGCTGTTGGTGTCGGTGAGATCATCGACAATGGAAGCTGTCATCATCGATTCCAGCAGGCCAACCAGGGCCAGGGCTATGGCGTAAGGGAAGACAATGGCCAGGGTTTCGAAATTTAAAGGCACATCCGGCCAGAGGAAAATAGGCAGGGTGTCGGGTAGCTGGCCCATATCACCGACAGTGCGAATATCCAGACCAATAATCATGGACAGCGCGGTGAGCGCGAGAATACACACCAGGGGCGATGGCAGAATTTTGCCTATTAAAGGTATCAATGGCAGCAGATAAATAATCCCCAGGCCAGCGGCAGTCATGACATAAACGTGCCAGGTGACGTTCTGCAGTTCGGGTACCTGAGCGAGGAAAATCAAAATCGCCAAAGCATTGACGAAACCGGTAACCACCGAGCGGGATACAAAACGCATCAGCCCGCCGAGCTTTAAAAATCCGGCAATAATCTGGAGTACGCCAGTGAGCAAGGTGGCCGCTAATAAATATTCCAGACCATGGTCTTTAACCAGGGTGACCATTAGCAATGCCATGGCACCTGTCGCCGCAGATATCATGCCCGGCCGACCACCGGTAAAGGCGATGGTCACAGCAATACAAAATGAGGCGTACAAACCAACCTTGGGGTCGACTCCGGCGATGATGGAAAAGGCAATCGCCTCAGGAATAAGGGCCAGAGCCACAACAAGGCCGGCGAGCAGATCCCCACGCATATTGGAGAACCAGTCTTTCTTTAGGGTTTCAATCATTAAGCACTCAGACTTCGACTTATCGTTTAGATGTGGGTTTAGGCGTGATTGGCGAATATTTGTTAGAGGCAACTCTAACTTAGAGCAATAAGTCACCGGGAAAAAGCGCGGGATTATAACCAATAAGCGGACATAATACTTGCCGTGCTGATGTTGCTAATTGATGTCTAAAATTACTCTTTATTATCGAGCGCTTGTTATAGTTTAAGGATGAATAAAAAATACCTTCTATTGCTGCTGCTCACCCTGACTGCTGAGCAGTCCTGGAGTTTCCCTATCATGTCGGATCAAAGCGAACACCTCTTTCCTTGCCCGGCTTCACCCAATTGCGTTTCCAGCCTGGCGACTGATGACGCACATAGAGTTGAAGCCTTTACCTTGACCAGGCCTGCCAGTGATGCCTGGCCAGAGATAAAGGCTTTAGTCTTAAGCCTGCCCCGCAGCAAAGTCGTCGAAGAAAAGCCCGGCTATTTGCATGTCGAAGTGAGGAGTTTACTTTTCAGGTTTGTTGATCATCTCGAACTGGCCGCTGAGCCAGAGAGCAAGCGCGTGGATGTGCGCTCAGCTTCGGTAATGGGTTATTCGGATCTTGGCGTAAATCGTAAACGGGTTGAGACCTTGCGAGCACGTTTAAAAGAAGCGGGCCTGCTGGACTGAGCTAGACTGGTAACGACTGTTCAAATCATAAGAGGCCGCGACCATGACAAGCCCACAACCCTTCACTATCGACATTCCCAAAAGCGAACTGGATGACCTTACAGCACGGCTAAGCAATACCCGTTGGCCCAGCGACGTGGGCAATCCCGATAATCGTTACGGTGCACCTCGGGAATTTATTGAAGACCTGCTCAGCTACTGGCGGGATGATTACGACTGGCGGGCGGTTGAGGCCCAAATGAACGCCTATGACAATCAGCTTGTGGAGATTGATGGCGTGCCGATTCATTTCCTGCGAGTGCGGGGCAAAGGCCCAAACCCCACGCCAATCATTCTCACCCATGGCTGGCCCTGGACGTTTTGGGACTTGTATAAAGTGGTCAATGCCCTGGCTGATCCGGCAGCTCACGGTGGTGATGCGGCCAACAGTTTTGACGTCATTGTGCCCTCTCTTCCAGGCTACGGCTTTTCAGTGCCGCTAAAAACCACTGGTATTGACGTACCTCGCGTTGCAGAACTGTGGGTAAAGTTAATGCGCGACGTACTGGGTTATGAGCGCTTTGGCGCCCAGGGCGGCGACTGGGGTGCATTTATCACCGCCCAATTAGGTCATGCCCATGCCGAACATATGATCGGTGTCTACCTGACCATGCCGGTGGTGCCGGGTATGTTTGGCCGCACCGCTGCCAGTGCAGATCAATTCGCCGAAGACGAACAGTGGATGGTGGAGCGGATGAAAACCACCCGTCGTCATACTGAAGCTCATATGACAGTTCAACGTCGAGATCCTCAGACCTTTGCTTACGCTATGGCCGATTCACCCGCAGGGCTCGGTGCCTGGCTGTGGTGGCGACGACATCTCTGGTGTGATGGCGATGCCATTAAAGTGTTTGGCCGGGATGATCTCTGCACACTGGCCTCGCTTTATTGGTTCAACACCTCCTTTGCATCGTCCATAAGGCTCTATGCAGAGCAATTTTCCAGGCCACCCAGGCTAGCTCACAAGCGTATGCCAGTCATTGAAGCGCCGACCGGTTACGGTGTCTTTCGTAAGGAGCTGCTTTTTACACCGCGCTCAATTGCAGAGACCCGTACCAATTTAAAGCGATGGACTGTCTTTGATGGCGGCGGTCATTTCGCGCCTGCCGAAAGACCAGACGATGTCATCAACGAGCTAAGAGCTTTTTTTGCGGGGCTTACTTGAGTGCTACCTCATTCATGGTCAAACGAGTGAATGCCAACTGAGTCAATACCTGCCAGGTGAATTTAGACTTTTTCCATCACATCCGTCCAACGCTCTAATATATCGTCGTCACCGGGATGAATGATGACAGCTAATTCGTCATAACCGATCCGTTCCAGTTCCTGAATACGTTCACGTAATTCATCGACAGGCGCAGTCATAGTGGTCTTGCGAATTAACTCTGGTGTAACAAATTCGGCTTCGTCTTCTCGCACAAACAGCGCGTGGCCACGGTGCAGAGATAAATAGCGGGCATCTGCCGGTTGGTACGATTCATAAAGGCGTCGGTATTTTGACATCGCCTCGGTCTCGCCAAAGGAGCCTGTGCCCAAAGAACCATACTGCGCCGCCTCAAGTATATTGTGGTAAGAAACTGCTGCGAGGGGGCCACCCTGACGTCGCGCTTTCGGGCTATCTGCGGTTTCTCCATCAAGCAGAGGGCAACCTGCGGTGATGATTGCTCTTTTAAAAGTGCCTGCACCGTTACCGGCTTTTTTCCAGGCTGTTTCCATATCATCCATATCTGTCTGTGCGGCGGCGATAGTCGAGTGAATATTAATCCAGTCAGTTTCCAGCTCGGCCACCAGACGACGCATTCTTGGTCCCTGCGCAGCAATATAGGTGGGCACCTTATCTGCGAGGTTAATCACCCCATCGTCAGGATGCAGGAAGGCTATTTTTCGCCGTTTATTTTCGAAATCCCATTCCACTGTCTCGCCACAGAGCAGGCCAGTGACGGTTTCGATGTATGAGCGAATATCATCAACCTTGACCGGCCCATGCCCCATGGCACGACGCCCGGAAAACCCTGTACCGATACCCATCATGACCCGACCCGGCGCAAGACTATTCAGTGTCGCAAAACTGTTTGCGGTCTGAGGAGCAATGCGGTTTGACGGGATAAGCACACCGGTGGCCAGATTAATTCTGCTGGTTTTCATAGCAGCAACGGCCATCATAGCGATAGGGTCGGCGGCGACCATCTGGCTATCTTCGAACCAGGCAGTTTTATATCCAAGTTGCTCGGCTCTGACGGCCACTTCCCAGCCATCGCTGCCCTGGGCAATAATTACGCTGATGTCCATGGTTGATTCCTCGGCTTTGTTAAAACCTGCTCAGGTACATCGGCTATTTCGTTGAAATTTTGACCAAAACTACTGCCCCATAAAACTACTGACCCATAGTGTACCGAGCCAGGGTACGCTCCAGCTGACCCGACTGTTTGACCTTACTAAGCCAGACATCCACATACTCTTTTAGATAACTATCCTGTGGCAACAAAAAAGCTTTGACCGCGTGAGTTAGCAACTCTCTCGGCACATTTCCAGACCTGTCATCAAACCGTTTTTCAAACATCGTTCCGCAGAGTTCAGGATGAATCGCTTCCTGCACTTCCACCTCAATGGCGTCGGTCATCATCACATCAGCACGTTTATTAATGATCTGCTCAAAGATCGTAATGTTATCTGGATACAAAATGATTTGTGCATTTTTTATGTGTTTACGCACATATTTTTCATTGGTACCACCGGGGTTTACGATGACACGTATCTCAATCCGATCAATTTTCACCAAACTATCCAGTTGATCCTTTGCCTCGCAACGGGCAATGGGCGTTTTACCGCCGACCAAATAGGGTTCCGAAAAAAAAGCGCTTTGCCGCCGCTCCTGCGTGCGGGTAATGCCACTCATACCGATATCAAACTGGTCAGCAGCAAAATCGCTCATCAACATCGGCCATGAGGTTTTTACTAACTCAAGTTTCACCCCCATCACAGCCGCCAGGTCTTCGGCCAGATCTATATCCACCCCTGTTAATTTACCGGTAGGCGATGCTATAAAACTAAATGGTTTGTAATCGCCGGTGGTGCCGACTCTGAGAACCCCCCGCGCAAGGATCGTAGCCAGTAGGCTAGGTTCAGGTTGATCCTCGGCTCTTATCTTCATCAAAGTATCAAGTAATTGCTGCTTCCTGGAGTTGGAAACATAGGGATTGGTGATTGCCTGGTTTATTTCCTGCAAATTACTGGCGAATCGTTCAGTGCCATGTAATTCCGGCAGAGCCCGGGGGATTTGATGGATAATTTGGTCACCCAGACTGATCAGCTTAGGTCTGATTTCAGCGTTCAAATCAGCGGCGACAAGATTAGCCGAAGCCCCACCACGGTTGACCTCCCAATGCTTTATCCAGGCCTTTTGGACCTCTTTGGCCAATTGAATTTGCAGTCGAAAAAAGGCTTCAACTGACTCCGGGTTAAGTTGATTCTCCTGAGCACCTACCAGAACACGCTTAAGTACAATCTCTTCACGCTGGGTGTTTTCAATATCTACATTGTTAACAAATTTATAGGCCGCAATATCTTTCATCAGCTGTAGACGTTCATTAACCAGATCTAAAAGCCGAGCAAGCTCCGATTCACTCGCCAACAGCGATGGGCTAAAAGCAAAATAAAAAGCGAGCAGAACCAGCTGCTTCCGATAAGGGCGTGAAAGGTATGCTTGACTAACCATAGTGTAGTTTTGAGCCAGTGTAGTTATCAAATCACTTCATCAGCGAAGTTTAACCCATCAAGACAGATCGTCCAGGAAGATCCCCATAGCGCCAATAGGGTTTGATCGGCAATCTGATCAGCCTAAATTCTCCAACCATGCCAGCAGCATTTCTCTTTCCATATACACTATCGCAGCAATCATAAAAACGATTGTCACTAACACAGACTTTAATAAACCGTCGGGACTGCTCCATCGGTGCCTGCCCATAGCCCTATCACTAATTTTATTGGCTGGAATTAACATCGGTTTCAGAGCGTCACCTAAACCCTTGTAGAACTCCTGCCCCCGTGGGTTAGCGGTCTGAATAACCATATCTTTGACAAGGACTGAGGTTTTTGACCATGCCAGTTTTTCGTAAGCGGCTTCTCTACGCTGACCATAATGATCTGTAACCAGTATTTTGTGCGGGTAAATTCGAACTTGATAATTAACTAAGCGTCGAACCGGCATCCATAAAGCGATAAAACCAAGATTCATAAGAAACAAGGGAATACCGATTTCCGCCATAGTCTCCGGATGATCCTTGAGCATGTAGATAAAGGGTATCTGGCCAATCAGCAACAGAGGCAAGCCCACCGTCGAAGCGGTACGCAGCCGTTTATTGATCTCATAAGCTGTGCCTTCTGGGGGGATTAAGTTGTGTGGTTTAGTATCGGTGCTTCCAACCGCTTCCTTGCCCGATAGTGCAGCCTGCTCCTCACCGCCCTCCTCTGTTTTGTTCTGCATTCTGACCGCAACAAAAAAACCAATTGCGAGACTCAAGCCGAAAACACCCAACACAAGCCAACTCATCCCATCTAAGCATCTCGCCTCTTCCCGGACACTGCTTAAATAATCGCTAAACCCCGGCACATCCAGATCAGGCATACGCACGCCTTCCTGGTTATATTGGTAAATGGCGATGTTTTCCATGTCTGAAACCAGCACCCGCTTGCCGAGCATTTCCACAGCCAGGGGATCGGCTTTGTAGGGAAGAGTCAGTTGATATTTGCGCTTCCAATCCCGGTCAAAAACAATAATCTTACCGTCCTTCATGTCATTTGTCATGACATCTACCCACCAGTTTTCACCCACCTGGAGGAAGGCACTCGGCCATATCCAGTCGCCCCCAGCCTTAGTCGGATGGCTTTCTAGCTCCTGACCAAAACTCTTCGGCCTAATCGATAATCTGCGTACGCTGTGATGATTGGTATCAGCCACCCACAAGGTTTCATCATACAAACGTAATTGATTGGGAAATTTAAAACCGTCCTGAGCGCTGAGTAATATGCCTTGGTCACTGAAAGCGATGACTCGATTACGACTGGTATCAGCCAGATAAACAGTGTCATCCAGCCAGTTAATATGCAGTCGAAAGGTCCGATTTAAAGCAGGTATTTCTTTACTAAAGACAGAACAGGACGATCCAGCGAGGATGCAACGAGACAAGGTATTGGCACCACTGCCTGGCTGATAACTCTGATTTTCAGTCCGTAAAAACGCGCTGAAATCGCTCTCCGACGTAGCCCTGACGGAATCTGTCCTAATCAATAGATCGCCATTGGCAAAAAACGCGAAATCGCCGACCATATCAGTAATACCCAGCGCTCTCAGATCAACAGTACTAACTAATTGCTCCGCTTCACCGACATGATACAAAGTCAGACCCGCCAGAATCACCACGCCGCCCTGAGGGTGGGGCTGTATTAAGGAGGGTCTGGGGAGTTCTAGACTTTGTTGATCAAACCAATATTTCAGGCCAAACAATGAAACCGTAAAAAATATAGCCAGGGTCGCCACTATTGGATTTACTGCTTTATTCACATTACTTCCTTGTCTTGCTATCAAGTAACTATCAATACGCGATTCTAAAACCCTTGGCCCTGACCTGTGAAGCAATCTCTAAACCTCTAAATCACCCAGAATGCTTTGATTAGCTTAATGATGTATTACCAAGGCGTAATACAGTTTATCAAAACCAAGATATTAAAAAGCCACCTAAGCGGTGGCTTTTTATCAAATTAACGCGCAAATAATACCTTGCTCACACAACGCTACAAGATCTGCCATCCCTCAAGCTAATAAGCTATTTGGATTTAAAATGGTAATTGCTCATCCGGAACAAACAACTGGTCAACCAGGCTTCAAGGCTGGTAGAGGGCCGGATAAACGGACTATCGCCATGGCGATCGATATAGTAGCTGTTTGACGTCCCGCAGTTGCCAAACTGAAATATCGTGTTTTTAGCCCGCTTCTGGACTTTTTCAAAATTCTTATCATTGGCCGATTGCTTCACTTCAATATAATTGGCATTACGTTTTTCCGCAGCCTTCAAGCAACGCACTAAATGCCGCGTCTGGGTTTCTATCATGCCGAAATAAGATGCCGAACAAACACTGTACGGCCCCATGATCATAAAGAAGTTGGGGAACTGCGGAACGGTTGCCCCTTCAAAAGCCTGATAACGGTTCTCTTCCCAGTAATCACTAATTTCTAAGCCATTTAAACCATGAACACGGAATTTGATTAAGGATTGCACTAGAGAAAGTACGAATACTTGATCCTAAAAAAGAAGTTTG